>NZ_JBHXTG010000038.1:61382-81383 GCF_042677465.1 Kitasatospora sp. NPDC127111 | reverse complement strand
CCACCGAGCCGTCCGCGGTGTCCAGCAGGGCGCGCACCGTCCCGATCGCACCGGTCGCGTCCGCCCAGCGCTGCTCGTCACGCGCCCGCGCCGCCTCCGTGAGCTTCGCCTCCGCGGCGCGCCCGGTCTCCGCCACCTGCTCCGGCACCCGCTGGAGGTCCTGCCAGCAGGCGGTCGAGAAGCGTCGGCGCAGTTCGCTCAGCGCCGGCTCCACCGTCGCGGCCTTGGTCTCCAGCGCCTGGATCCGGGTCCGCAGGCTGGCCACCCGGCGGTCGATCTCCCGCGCCCGCTCCGGCAGGTGCTCCGCGTCCGCGGCGATCGCCTCCGCCCGCTCCTTCACCCGCTCCGCGCGCTGCAGCGTCGCCGGCACCCCGTGCCGGGCCGCCCCCTCGTTGAGCTTCCCCAGCTCCGGCGCCAGCTCGGCCAACCGGCCCGCCAGGTCATCCGCCTTCAGCCCGGCCCCGCGCACCGCCTCCAGCGCGTGGGTCGCCGCGAGCAACGCCCGCTTCGCCTGCTCCACCGCCGGCGTCACCCGCATCAGCTGCGACTCGGCGTGGTCCAGCACCGGCTGCAGTCGCTGCAGGAACCCGTTCAGCTCCGCCTGCGCCTGCCCCAGCTGCCCCTTCACGTCCTCCAACTGATGCCGGGCCCGCGCCGCCGCCCCGGACTCCAGCTCCTCCGCGTCCAGGTCGTGCGCGTCCAGCGCGGCCAGGTAGTTCACGGTCACCTGGTCGACCCGGCCGGAGATCGCCTCGAAGTCCGCCGCCGCCCGCTGCGCCGTCGCACTGTCCCCCGCCGCCCGCACCGTCTCCACCGCCAGCCGCACCTCGCGCTGCGTCGAGTCCAGCTCGTAGAACGCCTGCTGCGCCGCATCCCGGGCCGCCCTGGCGTCCGCCCGCATGCCCTCGCCGCCGCGCCGCCCCCACCAGCCGCCACCCCGCCCGGCCCCGGCACTGCCGAACGCCGCCGCCCCGGCCGCCCCCAGCGCACCCGCCACCACCAGCGGCAACACCAGCGCCTCGGCCACCGCACCCCCCGGCCGCCGCCCCCGCCTGCTCCCGCCGGCCACCCTCACTGCGCGCTCCCTGCTCCGACCGCTGATCCACCGCCCATTCTTCCCGATCACCCCACCCCACCGGCACCCCACCCGTCCCACTCCCCGACCACCTGCACCCCGCAGCCCCGAGGACCAGGTACTCTAGGCAGTCGTCGTCGCCCCACCCGGGCCACGACCGGGGGCGCGTAGCTCAGCGGTAGAGCGCTGCTCTTACAAAGCAGATGTCGGCGGTTCGAAACCGTCCGCGCCCACCAGCACAAAAGGCCCGCAGCGATCATGCTGCGGGCCTTTTGACTGCACTGATTGACGGCAAGGGCTGATGTCAGTCGGTCTTGCGGCGCCTCTTGAGCAAGCGGTCCATGTGGCCGATAGCCTCGCGCCGGGTCTCCTCCGAGACGTGGGTGTAGACGTTCATGGTCACGGCGATCTGGGAGTGCCCCAGGATCTCCATCACGCCACCCGCGGGGCGACGCCGGCGGCGAACAGGATCGTCGCGCAGCCGTGCCGCGTGTCGTGGAGGCGGATGCGCGGAAGACCGGCGTCGGCGCCGATCCGCTCGAAGGACCGGCTGAGGTTCCGGGGCTCGATCGGCCGACCGGTCCGCGTGGTGGACACGTACCCGGTCTCCTCCCACTCCCGGCCGGCGTCCTCCCGCTGCTTCGTCTGCTGGAACCGTCGCCACCGCAGCGGAGCGATGCATATCACCGCCAGCGGAATCGCCCGCGTCCGGCGGTTCTTCGTGCTGTCGGCGTACAGGGACCTGTCGGTGTTCTGGCCTGTGTTTTGTGTGACGCAGCGGTCAGATTGCGTCAGGGACGTCATGGCCTTTCGCGTAGGTTGAGGCTGTTTTCCGGCCTGTGTGACGCACATGACGCAGCGTCTTCCTACTTAGGAGAAGGACGAGCCGGTAGGCACCCGGGCGCGCGCCGGTGCTCGGGTAGAGGAACTGAGAGGTCGCTGCACACCTCGAAACAGCGACGGGTCGGCCCGGGCCACGTACGGGCGACTCACCGATGTTTCGGCCCGGGTCCGGGGGAGGGGGTGGACGGCGGGGCGCCGGTGGCGGGGCCCCGCTCGGCCGTCACTGCTGGAAGGGGCTGGGCTCCCAGGCCTTCCCGTCGATCGGGTAGCGGTAGAGCGGCCGGCCCTTGACCGCGCTGGTGCGGAAGGGCGTGCCCGCGCCGGGGCCGATGGTCAGCGTGCCCTTGCGGTTGCCGCTGGTCCACTCCAGTTCCAGGTACCAGCTGACGTCGTGGGAGGTGGTTCTGGCGGTCACCTCGATGACCTCCGGGTCCCGCTCGCTCACCTTGACCGGCAGGCCGGTGCTGCCCTCGGTCACGACCGGGCGGGGGCGGGCCGCGTCCAGGTTGAGGTCGAAGGAGTGGACGGCGAGTCCGCCCCCGCAGCCTTCGCCCATGGAGTAGGCGTTCCAGGGCAGCGGGGCCGCGATCCGGGCGATGCGGACGTTGAGGGCGGTCAGCACCACGGTCTCGCTGCCGGTGCCCTGCACGGTGAGATCGATCGACTGGTAGTGGCCGGGGACCGCGCCGACCCGGGAGACCCAGGCCGGGACGTCCACCGGCGCGGGCGGGCGGGGGACTTCCGACGGCGGACGGTCGACCACGTACTGGTCGCACTCGCTGTCCCAGCCCGAGGGCTGGACCGTGACGGCGATCGGGGCGCTCGCGCCCTGGTCCGCGGCGCCGGCCGTGGCGGCGCCGACGGGCTCGGCGACAGGGGCCAGCGTCGGGGATTCGGCGGACGGACCGGCGTCAACGGCCCGGGCGGGCACGGAGGCGGGCGGACCGTCCGAGTGGGTCTGAAGGCGGGTGGCGACGGCCCCGACGGCGGCGAGCACCGCTGCGGCCGTCACGGCGGCGAGTACACCCCGGCGCACGCGCCGCTGCGGCGGTACGGCGGGGGCGCGCTCCGGGGCGGCCGCGCCGGCCCCGGTGGCGCCTCCCGTGGCCGGTTCTTCCTCCGGTCCGGGCGCGTCAGCGGTGTCCGGCACCGTCCGCGCCACCGGAGCCGCTGGCGAAGCCTCCGCCGCAGCTGCGGGCTCGGGTTCAGCCGCGGACTCGGGTGCGAGTGAGGGTGCGGATGCGGATGCGGATGCGGGTGAGGGCGCGGGCGCGGAAGTCTGCCGGTTCGCCCGCGCCGCGTGGGCGATGCCCCACAGCCGGTAGAGCTCGGTGCGCTCCTCCGGGGTCGCCTTGCACAGCCGCGCGAGGCGCTCCAGCGGGGCGAACTCCACCGGCATCACATCGCCGTTGCAGTAACGGTGCAGGGCCGATGTGCTCACGTGCAGCCGCTTTGCCAGCGCGCCGTAACTGAGCCCCGACCGGCTCTTCAGCTCCTGGAGCAGCCGCGCGACCTCGTCCGCCTCCCGCAAATCCCCGGTCCCCTCTGGCACTGTTCCTCCACCGGCTCGTGAACCCCCTCGGCGGCGCCCCCGGCTCCGGCCGTCACCGGCCACCGGACCACCCGGACGCGGGCCGACACGAGCTCCAGCAGACAAGCACGCCGCAGACCGTCCCACGGTTCCCCCGAGGGCACCTCCGCAGCCGGCCGCGCCATCCCTGGGCCCCGCGAACGCGTCCCAGGAAGATTACGTCTTCCCAGCTCAAACCGGGTAGCGGCGTCCCCGCGTCCCTGATCGCCGGCCCACCGTTGCGGCCGGGACGAACCGGCGCACAAGCTGACGGCGAAACACCGAGAGGGAGCAACTGTGAGCACTGTTCGGGCGGCCCGGGCCGCGATACGCACCAGCGACCGTCTCCACCGCGGCGCGGTGGCACTGGTGATGGGCGGGGTCCTGCTCATGACGGCGGCCTGCGGCGACGGCCAGGGAGAGGGCGGCGGTGACGCCGCGTCGGCCGGCCCCGCCGCCTCCGGATCCGCCTCCGGAGCCGCCTCGGGCGGGGCGTCCGAGGCGGCGACGCCGAGGACGTCGACCGCGGTGCTGGACGTGGAGCCGAAGGACGGGAGCCAAGGGGTCGCGCCGACCGCGCTCCGGGTGTCCGCCTCCCACGGCAAGCTCACGACCGTCGACGTGACGGACAAGGACGGCAAGCCAGTCCAGGGCTCGATCGACCCGGACGGCACCGGCTGGAAGCCCGCCGCCGCACTCGCCCCCGGCACGGCGTACACGGTGAACGCCCAGGCGAAGGACGCCGACGGTCTGGTCGCCGCGGCCACCAGCTCCTTCACCACCGCCGCGCCCGGCAAGCAGATGTCGACCAACGACAACATCGCCGACGGTCAGACCTACGGCGTGGGCATGATCGTCAAGGTGGACTTCAGCACCAAGGTCGTGAACAAGGACGCCGTCGCCAAGGCCATCACCTTCGAGACGGACAACGGCACCGAGGTGAAGGGCCACTGGTTCGGGGACAACCGGATCGACTTCCGCCCGTCCGAGTACTGGAAGCCGAACACCAAGGTCACCATCCACTACCGGCTGAAGAACGTCGAAGTCGCCCCGGGCGTGTGGGGCGACGTCGACAAGGACGAACCGTTCACCATCGGCCGCTCCCAGGTCTCGACCGCGGACGCCGCCACGCACCAGCTGACGATCGTGCGGGACGGCAAGTCCACCACCGTGCCCGCCACCCTCGGCGACGACAAGCACCCCTCCTGGGGCGGCATCATGGTCATCATGTCGAAGGAGAGGGTCACCCACATGAACTCCCAGACCGTCGGTCTGGGCAGTGAGTACGACATCCCCGCCGTCCCGCACGCGATGCGGCTGACCAGGTCCGGCACCTACGTCCACGGCAACTCCTGGTACAAGCAGGACCTGTTCGGCAAGGCCAACACCAGCCACGGCTGCGTCTCGCTCAAGGACGTGGAGGGCGGCGGCGACACCTCCGTCGCCGGGTCGTTCTACAACAGCTCGCTGATCGGCGACGTCGTCACGATCGTGAACACCAAGGAGAAGACCGTCGCCCCTGACAACGGCCTCAGCGGCTGGAACCTCCCCTGGGCCGCCTGGTAGCACGCTGGAGGCGGCTGACCTCCACGTTGGCGAGGACGAACGACCGGCGCCGTTCGCCGGGGATCGCCGCACCCGCAGCTCGCCGGTGAGCCGCTCGTGAGTGAGGGCGCTGATCGAACTTGCGAAGCAGCGGTCGGCGGTTCGAACCGTCCGCGCCGCCCACCAGCCCGAATGCCCCGGACCGATCACGGTTCGGGGCATTCGGCGTCTCAGCCGTCCGCGGCTAGGGATCCCGACCGGCGGACCGTGGTGGGCGGGGCGTGTCGAGGGGTCAGCGGGTGGTGTGGGCGCCGCCGTTGAGGTGGAGTGTCTGGCCGGTGAGGTGGCGGGCGCCGGGGGAGGCGAGGAAGTGGGCGGTGTGGGCGATGTCGGCGGGGGTGCCGGGGCGGTTGGTGTGGGTTTCGGCGATCAGGGCGGCGCGGCGTTCGGGGGTGAGGGCACCGCGGAAGAAGTTGGTGCCCTCGACGTAGCCGGCGGCGATGACGTTGGCGGTGACGCCGAGCGGGCCGAGTTCGGCGGAGAGCGCGGCGTTCCACGCGGCGAGGGCCGCCTTTGACGCGCCGTAGGCGCCGCCGCGGCGTTCGGCGCCGATGGACCCGATGCTGATCACGGAGCCGCCGGGGGCGAGGGCGGGGCGGACGGCGGTGGTGGTGAGGACGGCGGTCAGGAGGTTCTGGGCGAGGTTGGCCTGCCAGCCGGCGAGCAGGGCGTCGAGCGGGGGGAGGTGGTCCGGGGCCGGGTCGGGGAGGCCGCCGGCGGCGTTGACCAGGACGTGGACCTCGGGGAGGCCGGCGGCGAGCGCGGCGACCTGGGTGGGGTCGGTGGCGTCGCAGACGACGCCGCGGGCGGAGAGTTCGGCGGCGGTGCGTTCGACGGTGTCGGGGTGACGGCCGGTGAGGACGACGTCGTCGCCGTCGGCGGCGAAGAGTTCGGCGATGGCGCGGCCGATGCCGCTGGTGCCGCCGGTGACGAGCACGGTGCGCGGCGTGGTCTGGGACACGGGACCCCCTCCGGTGTACGTTTAGGCCTAAACGTAGCAGGGGATGGAGTGCGCGGGATGGTGGAGCGGGCGGAGATCACGGCGGCGGAGATCGCCGAGGCCTGGCGGCGGGAACGGCCTGGCACGCCGACGGGGTCGATCGAGATCGTGACGCCGATCTGGTGGCTGGCGAAGCAGTTCACGGACGACCGCGCGCGGGCGTTGCGGGCGGCCGGGATCGACGCGGCCACCCTCGACCTGCTCTCGGTGCTGCGTCGCTCGGGCGCGCCGTACACGCTCAGCACCCGGGAGCTGGCCCGCCGGACGCTGGTGACGGCGGGGGCGATCTCGCAGCGCGTCGCGCGCGCCGAGCGGCAGGGGTTGGTGGCGCGGGAACCGGGCGATCCGGGCGAGAGCGGCCGGCGGGCCGTGCTGGTGGCGTTGACGGCGGCCGGGCACGAGCTGGTCGAGCGGTCGGTGGACGTGGTGCTGGGCCGGGAGGCCGAGCTGGTGAGCGGGCTGTCGGAACGGGAACGGGCCGAGCTGGTCGGGCTGCTGGGGAAGCTGCTGACGGACGTGCGGCGGCGTGCGGCCCAGGACGGTCCGGGTGATCATCGAGAGGCCGGGGAGGACGCCGGGCCGCGACGGACCGGGCCGTGACAGTCCGAGTGGCGACGGACCGCGCCGCTACAGTCCAAGCCGCGACGGACCAGTCGTGACAGTCCGAGCGGCGACGGACCGGGCCGTGACAGTCCGAGCGGCGACGGGCCGAGTCGTGAAAGTCCGAGCGGCGACGGACCGGGCCGCGACGGTCCGAGCCGCGACGGGCGTGAAAGGGAGTGGTCCCGGATGGGCGAGCGCTCCGCCGGGGTGACGGCGGCCGACGGGAGCGGCGACAGCCGGGCCGAGCTGTCCGCACGGCTCAACTGGCTGCGGGCCGCCGTGCTCGGCGCCAACGACGGCGTCGTCTCCACCGCGGGCATCGTGACCGGTGTCGCCGGGGCGTCCGGTTCGCGGACGGCGTTGCTCGCGGCGGGCGTGGCGGGGCTGCTGGCGGGGGCGATGTCGATGGCGGCCGGGGAGTACGTCTCGGTGAGCACCCAACGGGACACCGAGCGGGCCGCGTTGGCCAAGGAACGGCGCGAGCTCGCCGAGGACCCGGCGGGCGAGCTGGACGAGCTGACCGGGTTCTTCCGCGGCAGCGGGCTGGACGACCGGCTGGCCCGCGAGGTCGCGGTGGCGCTCACCGAGCGGGACGCGCTCGCCGCGCACGCCCACACCGAGCTGGGCATCGACCCGAAGGCGCTGACCAATCCCTGGCAGGCGGCGCTCGCCAGCGCGGCCGCCTTCACCCTGGGGGCGCTGGTGCCGCTGCTCGCGGTGCTGCTGCCGCCGGAGTCGTGGCGGTTGGCGGTGACGGTGCTCGCCGTGCTGGTGGCGCTCACCGCGTCGGGGTGGACGAGTGCCAGGCTGGGCGGCGCGGGCCCGGTCCGGGCGGTGCTGCGCAACCTGGCGGGCGGCGTGCTGGCGATGGCCGTCACCTACAGCGGTGGCGTGCTGATCGACCGCTTCACGGGGTGACGGGCCGTGGTTTCGCGCGGGTGAGGGCGCGGATCCGCCGAGAGGCGGGCCGTCGCGGCCTGTGTTTGTGTGGCCCCAAGACCCGCTTGGGAGAGGTGATCCACCGTGACGATGCCCCCGTTCGGATCGAACGATCCGTTCTCCGACCTGCTCAGCCGGTTCTTCGGGATGAGTCCGCTGGCCTCCCCGCCCGCGGTGCAGCGGGTGCCGATCGGACGGCTGCTGAGCGAGTCCTCGCAGGAGCTGCTGGCGCTCGCCGCGCGCCGCGCCGCGGAGGACGGGAGCCGCGACCTGGACACCGCGCACCTGCTGTGGGCGACCACCCGGGTGGACCCTTCGCGCCGGATGCTGGAGCGCGCGGGCATCGACCCGGACCGGCTCGCCGACGACGTGAGCAAGGAGCTGCCGGCGGGAGGCGAGCAGGTCGGCGCGGGCGGGCAGCCTTCGCTCACTCCGTCGGCCAAGCGCGCGCTGCTCGCCGCGCACGCCCGCTCGCAGGCGGTCGGCGCCTCCTACATCGGGCCGGACCACATCCTCGGCGCGCTGCTGGAGGAGGAGCGGTCGGGCGCGGGCGTGGCCCTGCACAACGCGGCGCCCTCGCAGGAGGCGCTGCGCACGGTGCTGGACGGCCGCGGCGTGGGCGGTGAACGCGGCAGCACCGGCGCGCACCCGAGCCGGACGCCGACCCTGGACGAGTACGGCCGGGACCTCACCGAGGAGGCGCGGGCCGGCCGGCTGGACCCGGTGGTCGGGCGGGCCGAGGAGATCGAGCAGACCGTCGAGATCCTCTCCCGGCGGACCAAGAACAACCCGGTGCTGATCGGCGAGCCGGGCGTCGGCAAGACCGCGATCGTGGAGGGCCTGGCGCAGCGGATCGTCTCCGGGGACGTGCCGCAGAGCCTCAAGGAGAGGCGCGTGGTCACCCTCGACCTCACCGCGCTGGTGGCGGGCTCCAAGTACCGGGGCGAGTTCGAGGAGCGGCTGAAGACGGTGATCGACGAGGTCACGGCCGCCGACAAGAGCGTGATCCTGTTCCTGGACGAGCTGCACACCGTGGTCGGCGCGGGGGGTGGCGGCGAGGGTTCGATGGACGCGGGCAACATCCTCAAACCGGCCCTGGCCCGCGGCGAGCTGAGCGTGGTCGGCGCCACCACGCTGGACGAGTACCGCAAGCACGTCGAGAAGGACGCCGCGCTGGAGCGGCGCTTCCAGCCGGTGCTGGTGCCCGAGCCGACGGTCGAGGAGACCGTCGAGATCCTGCACGGGCTGCGCGACGCGTACGAGGCGCACCACCAGGTGCGGTTCACCGACGAGGCGCTGGACGCCGCGGCGGCCCTGTCCGACCGGTACGTCAGCGACCGCTTCCTGCCCGACAAGGCGATCGACCTGCTGGACCAGGCGGGTGCGCGCGTGCGGCTGCGCAGCCTGAGCGGCTCCACCGAGGCGGTACCGGTGCAGGACCGGATCACCAAGCTGCGCCGGGAGCTGGAGGAGGCCGTCGCGGACGAGGAGTTCGTACGGGCCGCCAACCTCAAGACCGAGCTGCGGCAGACCGAGGCCGAGCTGGCCGCGCTCGCCGAGTCGCGCGAGGAGGTCGTCGCGGTCACCGCGGACGACATCGCGCAGGTGCTGTCGGGGCGGACCGGCATCCCGGTCGCCGAGCTGAACGCGACGGAGCGGGAGCGGCTGCTCAAGCTGGAGGAGCACCTGCACCAGAGGGTGATCGGCCAGGACGAGGCGGTCACCGCGGTCGCCCAGGCGGTGCGGCGCGGCCGGGCCGGGATGGGCGACCCGGAGCGGCCGACCGGTTCCTTCCTCTTCCTCGGGCCGACCGGCGTCGGCAAGACGGAGTTGGCCAAGGCGCTGGCGGCGCTGCTGTTCGGCGACCCGGACCGGATGATCCGCTTCGACATGAGCGAGTTCCAGGAGAAGCACACCGTCTCCCGGCTGGTCGGATCCCCGCCCGGGTACGTCGGCTACGACGAGGCCGGCCAGCTCACCGAGGCGGTCCGCCGCAAGCCGTACAGCGTGCTGCTCTTCGACGAGGTCGAGAAGGCGCACCCGGACGTCTTCAACCTGCTGCTCCAGGTGTTGGACGACGGGCGGCTGACCGACTCCCAGGGGCGTACGGTCGACTTCCGCAACACCGTGGTGATCATGACCAGCAACATCGGTTCGCAGCGGATCCTCGACCACGCCGGGAGCGCCGACGCCCGGAGCGGAGCTCCTGATCCGGCGCTGCGGGACGACCTGATGCGCGATCTGCGGCAGCGGTTCCGCCCGGAGTTCCTCAACCGGATCGACGAGGTGATCGTCTTCCACTCGCTCACCCGGAAGGACCTGCTCGACGTGGTCGACCTGATGCTGGACCGCAGCCGGCGCCGGCTGAAGGCGCAGGACGTGCTGCTGGAGGTCACCGAGGGGGCCAAGGAGTGGCTGGTGAACCGGGGTTACCAGCCGGAGTTCGGGGCGCGGCCGCTGCGCCGGGCCATCCAGTCGGAGCTGGACAACCGGATCTCCGACCTGCTGCTGGACGGGAGCGTGCAGGAGGGGGACACGCTGATCGCGGACGTGGCCGACGGGGAGCTGGTGGTGACGCTGGCCCGGCCGGAGCCCTCGGCGACCGCCGAGCAGGCCACGGCGAAGGCGGCGGAGGCGGAGTAGCGATCCAGGGGCCGGGGGAGCGGCGCCGGCGGTGCGGGGTGCGGCGGATCCGGGCGTACTCCCCCGGGAGTACGCCCGGACGCAACCCTCGGGTGACGCGGCGGGGCGGGTGCGGGGTCTAGCCTTCCGGGCATGACGCCGCCCTCACCCCCGCCGCCGTCGGCGCGTTCCGGGCCGCCGCCGGGGGAGCACCCCGCGCCGGGCGGGCCCGGCGCGCCCCCGAAGGGGCCCGGTGAACCCCCGAACGGGCGCGCCGCGCCCCCCGACGGGCACGCCGAGCCGTGGCGCCCGCCGTGGGTGCGTGCCGCCAAGGCGGGCTGGCCGGTGGCCGCGGCGGTGGTGGTGGCGGTGCTGCAGGTCGCGGGGTCGACCGCGGCCGGACGGCACCAGAGCGGGCGGGTCCCGCTGGACGCCTTCGGCTACCTCCTGCTGCTGCTCGGGCCCGCGCTGCTGGTGCTGCGCCGTCGGCGGCCGGTGGCGGTGGTGGCGGGCACCTCGCTGGTCACGGCGGTGTACCTGGTCGCCGGGTACCCGTACGGGCCGGTCTTCCTGAGCTGGGTGATCGCCTGCTGCGCGGCGGTGGGCGCCGGGCACCGCCGGGCCGCCTGGGCCGGGCTCGGCGGGGTCTACCTGGTCCACGCGCTGATCACCTTCGCGGTGCCGGCCGACTGGCAGCGCGTCGCGCCCGCGACGATCGCGTGGTGGCAGGAGCTGGGGCTGGTCGCCTGGCTGCTACTGGTGGGGGCGGTCGCCGAGATCGTCCGCTTCCGGCGTGAGCAGCTGGCCGCCCACCGGGCGTACCAGCAGCAGCTGGAGCAGCGCCGGGCCAATGACGAACGGCTGCGGATGGCGCGGGAGCTGCACGACATCCTGGCGCACAGCCTGTCGCTGATCAACATCCAGGCCGGGGTCGCGCTGGCGCTGATCGACAGCCGGCCGGAGCAGGCGCGGACGGCGCTGACCACGATCAAGGCGACCAGCAAGGAGGCGCTCGGCGAGGTCCGCCAGGTGCTCGGGACGCTGCGGACGCCCGGGGCGGCGGCGCCGCGCGGCCCGGCGCCCGGGCTGGACCGGCTGGACGAGCTGACCGAGCAGGCGGACCGGGTCGGGCTGGCGGTCGAGGTGCACGAGGTGGGCGGGCGGCGGGCGTTGTCGGCCGGCGTCGACCTGACGGCGTTCCGGATCGTCCAGGAGGCGCTGACCAATGTGATCCGGCACTCGATCGCCCGGCAGGCGGCGGTCGTGCTGGACTGGACGGATCCCGGTGCCCTGGTCGTCGAGGTCGACGACCCGGGCCCGGCCGCGCCCGGGGATGCGGGCGGGACGGGCAGCGGGCTGGCCGGGATGCGGGAGCGGGTCGCCGCGTTCGGCGGCTCCATCACGGCGGGGCCGTCGGCGGGCGGCGGGTTCCGGGTCCGGGCGGTGCTGCCGACGGGCGAGCGGCCGGGTGGCACGGGTACGGGCGGTACGGGCACGGGTGGCTCCGGCACGGGCGGCACGGGCGAGCGGCCGGATGACCGGGGCGAGCGGGCGGGCGGCCCGGGTGAGCGGTCGGATGGCACCGGCCGGAGCGAGAGGGCGGGCGAGTGATCCGGGTACTGCTGGCGGACGACCAACTGCTGGTCCGGGCGGGCTTCCGGGCACTGCTCGACATGCAGGACGACCTCACCGTCGTCGGTGAGGCGGACGACGGCGAGGCCGCGCTCCGGCTGGCCCGTGAACTCCTGCCCGACGTCGTCCTGATGGACATCCGGATGCCCCGGATGGACGGTCTGGAGGCGACCCGGCGGATCGCCGCCGACCCGGCGCTGGCCGAGGTGCGGGTGGTCGTGCTGACCACCTTCGAGCTGGACGAGTACGTCTTCGAGGCGCTGCGCTCGGGAGCGGCCGGGTTCCTGGTCAAGGACACCGAGCCGACCGAGCTGCTGCGCGCCGTCCGGGTCGCGGTCGCGGGTGACGCGCTGCTCTCGCCGGGGGTGACGCGCCGTCTGATCGGGGAGTTCGCCGCGCGTTCCAAGGCGCCGGAGGCCGCGGTGGCGGGGGTCGCGGACATCTCCGTGCTCACCGAGCGGGAGCGCGAGGTGCTGGCGCTGGTGGGCATGGGGCTCTCCAACGAGGACATCGCCCGTCGGCTGGTGGTCAGCCCGCTGACCGCGAAGACGCACGTCAGCCGGGCGATGGTGAAGCTCGGCGCGCGCGACCGGGCGCAACTCGTGGTGCTGGCCTACGAGTCGGGGCTGGTCCGGCCGGGGTGGCTGGGCTGAGGTCCGGTCCGTCCCGGGCGTCGCCGGGCCGGGTTCCGGTCCGGCCGGGGCGCGGCCGGGCCGGGCGCGGCCCCGGCGACCCGGACCGTCCGTACTCCTCGCGCCCTGCCCGGCGGGCGTCCGTACTCCCGCGGGAGTATCGCGACTGCCGCTCCCCGGAGGACGCGGGAGTAGGGCCCCCGGCGGGAGGCTCAAGGCACTTCGGGAACCGTCCCGAGGTCCCTGAAGCCGACCGCCGAGGAGATGAACCACCATGTACACGCTGCTGGCCGACCACGACGGGGACTGGCCGGGCCCCTGGATCCTGCTGATCCCGCTGGCCTGGGCCGCCGTGGTGTTCCTCGTGATCGTCCTCCTGCGCCGGACGGTCTGGCGCCGGGGCTGCGGAGCCGGGCCGGACCACCCGCTGGCCGTCCTGGGCCGCCGCTACGCCGAGGGGGGCATCGACGCCGAGGAGTACCGCGCGCGGCGGGCCGTCCTGACCGAGCCGCGCCGCCCGCAGGACGGCGGGCCCTACGGCGGCGGCCGGTTCCGAGGGGGTGCCGGGAAGTGACCACCCTCGACGTCGTGCGCGGCACCGCCGCGCGGGTCGCCGACGCCGTCAAGATCTACGGCGTCGGCGGCACCGAGGTCCGGGCACTCGACCACGTCACGGTCGAGTTCCCGGCCGGGCGGTTCACCGCGATCATGGGCCCGTCCGGTTCGGGCAAGTCCACCCTGATGCACTGCGCGGCGGGGCTGGACACGCTCACCGCCGGCAGCGCCTACATCGGTGACACCGAGCTCGGCCCGCTCGGCGACCGGCGCCTCACCCTGTTGCGCCGGGAGCGGATCGGCTTCGTCTTCCAGGCCTTCAACCTGGTGCCCACGCTCACCGTCCGGGAGAACATCACCCTCCCGCTGGACCTGGCCGGCGCCGCGCCCGACCAGGCCTGGCTGGACGCGCTGATCGACGTGGTCGGCCTCGGCGACCGGCTGCACCACCGCCCGAGCGAGCTCTCCGGCGGCCAGCAGCAACGCGTCGCGGTGGCCCGGGCGCTGGCCGGGCGGCCGCAGGTCGTCTTCGCCGACGAGCCCACCGGGAACCTCGACTCGCGCACCGGCGGCGAGGTGCTCGGGCTGTTGC
Source organism: Kitasatospora sp. NPDC127111 (assembly GCF_042677465.1). Taxonomy (NCBI): domain Bacteria; kingdom Bacillati; phylum Actinomycetota; class Actinomycetes; order Kitasatosporales; family Streptomycetaceae; genus Kitasatospora; species Kitasatospora sp. NPDC127111. The sequence continues at coordinate 67,715 of NZ_JBHXTG010000038.1, read as the reverse complement.
GCCGCGCGGTGGACGAGATGGGGCAGGCGGTGGTCATGGTCACCCACGACCCGACGGCGGCCGGTTACGCCGACGAGGCGCTGTTCCTCGCCGACGGCCGGCTGGTCGACCGGATGGAGCGGCCGACCGCCGACCGGGTGCTGGACCGGATGAAGGCCTTCGAACGGGGGCGGTCATGACGTCCACGACGACGACCGCCCGGCTCAGCCTGCGCTCGCTGCGCGCGCACAAGCGACGCCTGGCCGGCACCCTCGTGTCGATCCTGCTCGGGGTCAGCTTCCTGACCGGGACGATGGTGCTCGGCGACACCCTGCGGGCCAACTTCGACACCCTGTTCGCGGACGCCAACGCCGGGACGGACGTGGTGGTCCGCAGCGCCGACGTCCTGGACTCCCCGGGTACGCCCGGCGGCGTCCGGGCACCCCTGGACGCCGCGCTGGCCGAGCGGCTGCGGGCCGTCCCGGGGGTGGCGGCGGCCGAGCCGTCCATCCAGGGCGCGGGCCAGCTGGTCGGCAGTGACGGCAAGCCGATCGGCGGGCAGGGGCCGCCGACCCTGGCCGGCAACTGGCTGGCCGACAGCCGGCTCAACCCGTACAAGCTGGCCGAGGGGCGTGCCCCAGTGGCTCCCGGCGAGGCGGTGATCAACCGGGGCGCGGCGAAGACCGGCGGGCTGCACGTGGGCTCCACCACCGTGCTGCGCACCCCCGACCCGGTGACCGTCACCGTCGTCGGCATCGCCACCTTCGGGGACAGCGCCGACGGGATGGGGCCGAGCACCTTCACCGCGCTCGGCTCCGCGGACGCCGAGCGCTACCTCACCCCGAAGGGCGCCGGCCAGGCCAGCTCGATCCAGGTCCGGGCGGCGGGCGGGGTCTCCCAGCGCGAGCTGGCGGCCAGGATCGCCCCGCAGCTGCCGGGCGGGGTGGAGGCGATCACCGGTGCGGCGGCCACCCAGGAGAGCACCGCGATGGTGTCCGGGCGGTTCCTCACCATGTTCACCACGCTGCTGCTGGTCTTCGCCGGGATCGCGCTGCTGGTCGCGACCTTCACCATCCACAACACCTTCGCCATCGTGGTCGCCCAGCGGACCAGGGAGAACGCCCTGCTCCGGGCGCTCGGCGCGGTGCGCGGCCAGGTGCTCGGGGCGACGCTGGCGGAGGCGCTGGCCGTCGGAGTGCTGGCCTCGCTCGGCGGGGTGCTCGGCGGCATCGGGGTGGCGGCCGGGCTCAAGGCGCTGTTCTCGGTGCTCGGCTTCTCGTTGCCGACCGGCGGCATGGTGATCAGCACGGCGGCCGTCGTCCTGCCGTTGCTGGCCGGCACGGTGGTGGCGGTGGGCTCGGCGCTGCTGCCGGCGGTCCGGGCCGGGCGGACGGCGCCCCTGGCGGCGCTGCGCGAGACCGGGGTGGACCGGGCGGCCGAGGGGCGGTCCGGCGTGGTCCGGGTGGTCCTGGGCGGTCTGCTGGTCGCGGCTGGAGCCCCGGCTGCCGCGATCGGCGCGACGGACGGGCCGTCGGTGACGCTGACCGCCGCCGGCGCGGTGGCGGTGCTGGCCGGGGTGGTGGTCCTCGGGCCGGTCGCGGCGGCCCTCGCGGTGCGCACGCTGGGAGCGCCGTTGCCCCGGCTGCGCGGGGTCTCCGGCACGCTGGCCCGGCGCAACGCGGCCCGCAATCCGCGCCGGACGGCGGCCACGGCGAGCGCCCTGATGATCGGCGTCGCGGTGGTCACCCTGTTCACGGTGTTCGGCGCCTCGATCAGGGCGACCCTGGACGACACGGTGGAGTCCTCCTTCGCCGGCGATCTCGCCGTCACCGCCCCCTCGTTCGGCGCGGGCGGCAGCGGGGTCAGCCCGAAGCTGGCCGACACCCTGGCCCAACTGCCCGAGGTCCGGCAGACGGTGGGTCTCGGCCGGGGTGTCGCGCGGATCGACGGCCACGGGCGGACGCTGGACGTCACCGATCCGGCGCGGCTGGCCGGGATCGTCGACCTCGGCCGGGTCGACGGCTCCCTCGACGCGCTCGGCACCGACGGGCTGGCGGTCTCGCGCAGCGAGGCCGGGCAGCACGGCTGGCGGCTCGGTCAGAGCGTCACCGTCGGCTTCACGGACGGCGCGAACGGGCCGTTCACCATCCGCGCCCTGTACGAGGGCGGCGGGCTGGCCGGGGACTACCTGATAACCCGCCAGGCCTGGGCGCCGCACCGCGGCCAGGACGCCGACACCATGGTGGCCGTCGGACTGAAGGACGGGGTGGGCCTGGGCGCGGGCAAGGCAGCCGTCGAGAAGGCCGCGGCGCCGTTCGGGAACCCGCGGGTGCAGGACCGGGACGAGTACGCGGAGAGCGCCGCCGGCGGGGTCGACATGATGCTCTCGGTGGTCTACGCGCTGCTGGCGCTGGCGGTGCTGATCGCACTGCTCGGCATCGCCAACACGCTGACGCTGGCCGTGCACGAGCGGACCAGGGAACTGGGCCTGCTGCGGGCGGTCGGACAGACCAGGGCGCAATTGCGGGGCATGGTGCGCTGGGAGTCGGTGCTGGTGGCCGCGTTCGGGACGGTCGGTGGGCTCGGACTCGGGGTCTTCCTCGGCTGGGCGCTGGTGCGGGCCTCGGACAGCGCGGGCACGGGCTCGTTCGCGATACCGCCGGCGCAGCTCGCGGTGGTGCTGGCGGCCGGGCTGTTGGCGGGCGCGGTGGCCGGCCTCCGTCCGGCGGGCCGGGCGGCCCGGCTGGACGTGCTCCGGGCGATCGCGGCGGAGTGAGGGGGCGGTCGGTCGAGCGGCCTCACTCCGCCGCGTGGCTCAGCGCTTCTGCGGGAAGACCTGCCGCAGCAGCGGGTTGGGCAGGCCGCGCTTGCGCCACTCCCGGGGGTAGCCGAGCGAGACCTCCTCGAAGCGGACTCCGTCGTAGTTGGTCACCCGGGGGATGTGCAGATGGCCGTAGATCATCGTGGCGGTGTTGAAACGACGGTGCCAGTCGGCCGTCAGCTCGGTGCCGCACCACTGGGCGAACTCCGGGTACCAGAGGACCTCGGTGGGGTGGCGGACCAGCGGATAGTGGTTGACCAGGACCAGCGGCAGGTCCGGGTCGTGGGCCGCGAGCCGCTGCTCGGTGAGCCGGACGCGTTCGCGACACCAGGAGTCGCGGTCCGGGAACGGGTCCGGGTGGAGCATCCGCTCGTCGGCGCAGACGACGCCGCTGTCGTACGCGACCGCGAGGGACTCCTCCTTGGTGGTCGTGCCCGGCGCACGGAAGGAGTAGTCGTACAGCAGGAACAGCGGCGCGATGGCGACCGGTCCACCGGGGCCCTCCCAGACCGGGTACGGGTCCTCGGGGGTCACGACTCCGAGTCGGCGGCAGAGCTCCACCAGGTGCTCGTAGCGGGCCACGCCGCGCAACTGCACCGGGTCCTCGGGATGGGTCCAGAGCTCGTGGTTGCCGGGGGCCCAGATGACCCGGGCGAAGCGTTCGGCGAGCAGGCCCAGGGCCCACTCGATGGAGGTGGTGAGTTCGGCGACGTCGCCCGCGACGATCAACCAGTCGTCGGGGGAGTCGGGTTGCAGCTTCTCCACCAGGTCGCGGTTCTCCTGGTAGGAGACGTGGAGGTCGCTCACGGCGAGCAGCCGGCCTGCCCGTCCGGGACCTCCGGGCGCCCCGGCCCGTCCCTGCACGTCACTCTGGTACTCGGTCGTCACTCCAGCCCCCTGTGTTCACCCGGCCGATGTCGCCACAGTACGGGGGCGAGCGGCCGCGGCGCCGAAGGTTGGCTGGATCGGTCGTTCGAGCGGCGGGGTTCCGTTCCCCGGGCCGGCGCTCGCTAGGGGCGGCCGGGGAGCGACGCCGGTGCCGGGCGGCGGGGCAGCCGGACAGCGAGGCAGCCGGACAGCCGGGCATCGGCGGGCGGGCGTCAGTCGCCGAACTGCCAGAGGACGCCGTGCCCGCCGAAGGTGGTGACGGCGAGGATGGCCAGCGCGGTGACGCCGAGCACCAGGCCGAGGACGGCGCGCCCACGGCGGCGGGTGCCCCGGACCAGGGCGAGGGTGGCGAGGACGATGGCGAGCGGTCCGAGGACGAGGTTGAAGATCAGCAGGCCCGGGAGGCCCAGCAGGAAGGAGGCGACGGCCAGGTTGTCGGCCTCGGCGGTGGTGTGACGGCGCGTCGCACCGGCAGCGGTACTCGTGGTCGTGCCGGTACTCGTGGCCGTGGTCGTGCCCGTGCTCGTGGCGGTGCTCATGATGACGGCTGGTCCTTCCACGAAGGAGAGGGGGGAGTGAGGTCTCAGCGCTGCCGCAGGCGGGCGATGCCCTCGCGGGCGCCGAACGCGAGCAGCCAGGCGGTGATGGCGGCGGAGGCGGTGAGGAAGACCGGGAGCGAGGTGTGCGCGGCGGCGCCGATCAGGACACCCATGGCGACCAGGGCGGTGAGCAGGATCATGGCGGGCCCCTCCTGTGGCCGTGCCGCGGATCGGCACGGGTCGGCACGACTTTCGGTATACAACTGTTCGCTGAATCCTCCGCCACTCTACGCCCGACTGGCCAAGTTCGGCAAACACTTGTTTACTGAATGGCGTGAGTCACACCGTGGGGGCCAGACAGGCCCAGAAGCAGCAGAGTCGGCGCGCGTTGCTGGACGCGGGGCTGGGCCTGTTGGCCGATCAGAACCTCGCGAGCCTCGGCGTGCGCGAGGTGACCCGGGCCGCCGGGCTGTCACCGGCCGCGTTCTACCGGCACTTCCCGGACCTCGCCGCGCTCGGTGTGGCCCTGGTCGAGGAGTCGCTCGCCAATCTTCACGCCCTGGTCCGCTCGGTGCTCGCCGGAGCGGGCGGGGCCGAGGAGCTGATCGACCGGACGGTGGACGTCATCGAGCAGCACGTTCGCGAGCACCACCCGCACGTGCGCTTCCTGGCGCGCGAGCGACACGGGGGCGTGCGGCAGGTGCGGGAGGCGATCGACGCCGAGCTGGGGCGGTTCGCCGAGGAGGTGGGCGCCGCGCTCGAGCTTCAGTCGGTGTCCCGGGGGTGGAGCCCGGAGGACCTGCGGATGCTGGCCGAGCTGTACGTCGACCGCGTGGTCTCCACGGCCGCCGCCTTCCTGGAGGCGCAGGAGGCCGGCGATCCGGGCCGGGAGCGGCGGATCGCCGTCACCGCGCGGTTCCAGTTGCGGCTGATCAGCGTCGGCCGCCGCCACTGGCAAGGAAGTTGAGGCCGCGTTCGGCCGGCCTGGCCGTCTGACCGCTCCGATGTGGGTGCGCCCTTGACATTGCGTCATGTCCGCGCCAGCTTTGGTGCACCCCCACAACGAGAGGTCTCTCATGAAGAAGCCGCTCATAGGCATGTTCGCCGCGCTCCTGCTCGCCGGGGCCACCGCCCTCGCCGGAGCCCCCACCGCCGCGGCCCTCCCGCAGGCACCCGCCGCCGACACCCCCCGGTCGCAGGCGGGCCTCCAGCTTGCCCCTCAGGGGCACCAGCCCCAGGACCTCCAGCTCCAGGCGCCCGCCGCCGTGAACTTCGCCGGGACCGTGGCGCTCAGCAACTGTTCCGGCTCCCTCGTCCGGCTCCCCGGCTCGGCCGCCACCGACCCGGCGCTCGTCCTCTCCAACGGCCACTGCCTGGAGAGCGGATTCCCCGCCCCCGGTGAGGTCGTGGTCAACCAGTCCTCGAACCGCAGCTTCTCGCTGCTCAACTCGACCGGCGGCAGGGCCGCCACGCTGCGCGCCACCAAGGTGGTCTACGGGACCATGACCGACACCGACGTGTCGATCTACCAGCTGAACACCACTTACGCCGCGATCCAGTCGAAGTACGGGATCGCCCCGCTGACCATCGCGGCGGGCCACCCGACCCAGGGCACCGCGATCAAGGTCGTCTCCGGGTACTGGAAGCGGATCTACTCCTGCTCGATCGACGGCTTCGTCTACCGGCTGAAGGAGGGTTCCTGGACCTGGAAGGACTCGGTCCGCTACACCTCCAGCTGCAACACCATCGGCGGCACCTCCGGCTCGCCCGTGGTCGACGTCAACACCGGCCAGGTCGTCGCCGTGAACAACACCGGCAACGAGGACGGCCAGCGCTGCACCGACAACAACCCCTGCGAGGTGGACCAGAACGGCGTGGTGACCGTCCGCCAGGGCATCAACTACGCCCAGGAGACCTACGGCATCCCGGCCTGCTTCGCCGCCGGCAACCGCCTCGACCTCACCCTGCCCGGCTGCACCCTGCCGCGCCCCTGACCAGCACACCCTTCCCCGGTGGGGCACCCGCCCGGGGCGGGGGGGCCCCAGCGCCGGGATACCGCCGGGCCGGGCCACCCGCGCCCCGGGCCCCGCGGGGGGGGAGTTGGGC
>NZ_JBHXTG010000038.1:0-61372 GCF_042677465.1 Kitasatospora sp. NPDC127111 | reverse complement strand
CTCCCTCCCCCCCCCCAACCCCCCCCCCCACCCCCGTCCCGGCCCCCCCCCGCCGGCCCCCCACACCCCCACCCCCGGCCGGGGGGGCCCCCCCGCCCGGGGGGGGGCCCCCACTCGGCCGTCTACCGGACGGCCCGTCCGACCGGCAGCCGGGCACCGGCTGCCGGAGAGTGTCCAACAGTTCCGTTGATCCGATGGAGAGTTGATGTCCACCAAGCTCAGAAGGCTGCTGGTCGCCGTTCTGCTGATACCGCTGCTCGGCCTCGGTGCGGCGACGCCCGCCCTGGCGCAGCCCGATCCGGGGGCGGGAGCGGGGGCCGGCGCGGCCCCCTCCGTCGCCGACGACCCCAAGGCCGACATCAAGGACCGGCTCGCGGCGATCCCGGGCATGACCATCACCGAGGAGAAGCCCACCGACGCCGACCACCGCTACTTCCTGCTCACCTACACCCAGCCGATCGACCACTTCCGCCCGTGGCTGGGCACCTTCCAGCAGCGGCTGAGCGTGCTGCACCGCGGCTACGACCGGCCGACCGTCTTCTACACCAACGGCTACACGCTGCGCACCACGCCGTCGCGCACCGAGCCGGCCCGGCTGACCGACGGCAACCAGGTCTCGATCGAGTACCGCTACTTCACGCCGTCCCGCCCGGAGCCCGCCGACTGGACCAAGGCCGGCATCCGGCAGGCCGCCACCGACTCGCACCGGATCATCACCGCGCTGAAGCGGATCTACCAGCGCGAGTGGCTCTCCACCGGGGCCAGCAAGGGCGGCATGTCGTCGACCTACCACCGCCGCTTCTTCCCCGACGACGTGAACGGCACCATCGCCTACGTCGCGCCGAACGACGTCGACAACCGCGAGGACTCCGCCTACACCGAGTTCTTCAAGAACGTCGGCACCCCGGAGTGCCGCGCCGCGCTCGCCGCGGCCCAGCGCGAGCTGCTGGTCCGCCGCGACCGGCTGGAGGCCCGTTACGTGGCCGACAACGAGAAGGCCGGCTCGACGTTCGCCACCACCGGCAGTGCCGACCGGGCGTACGAGGCCGGCGTGCTCGACACCGTGTGGGCGTTCTGGCAGTACAGCACCGAGGCGGACTGCGCCAACGTCCCGGCGGCGGCCACCGCCACCGACGACCAGCTGTACGCGTGGTTCGACGCCCAGTCCGGCATCACCGGCAACAGCGACCAGTCGCTCGCCCAGTACACCCCGTACTACTACCAGGCCGGCACCGAGCTGGGCGCGCCGACCTTCGAGGTGCCGCACCTCAAGGGCCTGCAGCACTACGACTTCAAGGAGCTGTACTCGCCGCGCACCTACGTGCCGAAGGACATCCCGATGCGCTTCGACCCGTCCGCGATGCGTGACATCGACCGCTGGGTGCGGCACTCGGCCGAGCGGATCATCTTCGTCTACGGGCAGAACGACCCGTGGGGCGCCGAGCCGTTCCGGCTGGGCTGGGGCAGCGAGGACAGCTACGTCTACACGGTGCCCGGCGGCAACCACGGCTCCAACATCGGCAAGCTGCCGGCGGCGGAGTCGGCGGCGGCCACCGCCAAGGTGCTGGAGTGGGCCGGCCTGGCCGACCCGGCCGCGCGCTCGCTCGCCCAGGGGCACCAGATCCCGCCCTTCGGCCCGCTGGACGAGGAGGGTCTGAAGGTGGAGCGCGACCGGCCGTGACGACCGCCCGTGACGATCGGAATGACGATCGGCTGTAGCGGCGACCGGTAACGGTCACCCGCACGGGCCACCCGCAACGCTCGCGCGACCCCCGGGGCCACCCGCCGGCAGCCACGCCGGCGGGTGGCCCTTCGCGTGCGGCGCCGGACTTCGGCCCGCCCTGCCAGCGTGGCCCACCGGACCTGGTGCTGCCTGCCGTACACGACCCCGCCCGGACCCGGCCCTGCCCGCCGCACGCGACCCTGCCCGCCGCCCGCCGCCCGCCGCCCGCCGCCCGCCGCCCGCCGCCCGCCGCCCGGCCCTGCCCCGCCGCCCCCGGAACCGCTCCCAGGCGCCCCCCCCGGAACCCCCGCGCGCCCCCTCCCCGAAGCGGTGAATCGGTGCTTCAATACTTCCATGGCCTACCGACGCACCCCCGCCGTCCAAGCCCGCCTGGACGCCCAGCGCGAAGCGGTGCTGCAGGCCGCCGTCGGGCTGCTGGCCGAGCGCGGTTACGGCGGGTGCTCGATGGCCGCCGTGGCGGAACGCGCCGGGATCGCCACCGGCAGCCTCTACCAGCACTTCGCCAACAAGGCCGAGTTGTCGGTCGAGCTCTTCCGCCGGGTGGTCACCCGCGAGATCGCCGCCGTCAACGAGGCCGTCGCCCGCCGGGAGACCCCGCAGCAGCGGGTCGCCGCCGTCGTCGAGACCTTCGCCGCCCGCGCCCTGCGCGCGCCGAGGCTCGCCTACGCGCTGCTGGTCGAGCCGGCCGACGCCGTCGTGGACAGCGAGCGCCTGGTGTTCCGGCGGGCGTTCCGCGACGTGATCGCCGCCCAGATCACCGCCGCCGTGGCGACCGGCCAACTGCCCCGCCAGGACCCGGAACTGACCGCCGCCGCCCTGGTCGGCGCGGTCGGCGAGGCGCTGGCCGGCCCGCTCGTGGCCGCCCACACTCCCGCCACCGGGGACACCGTGCCCGAGGTGGTCCCCGCCCTGGTCTCCTTCACCCTGCGTGCCCTGGGAGGACGCGATGACAGCGACGCATGAGGTCACCAACCAGGTGCCCCTGCCGTACGGACACGACACGGCCGACGACCCGGCCCTGCTGGCCGCCCTGCACCGGGCCGGCGCCGGCTGGGCCGAGCCGGAGCTGCACGAGCTCGGCCGCCTGGCCGGCTCCGAGCAGGCCGCCGAGTGGGGCCGGCTGGCCAACGAGTACCCGCCCGTGCTGCGCACCCACGACCGCTTCGGCCACCGGATCGACGAGGTGGAGTTCCACCCCGCCTGGCACGAGCTGATGCGCACCGCCGTCGGCCACGGCCTGCACGCCGCGCCCTGGCGCGACGAGCGGCCCGGCGCGCACACCGCCCGGGCGGCCAAGTTCTACGTGTGGGGCCAGGTCGAGGCCGGTCACACCTGTCCGGTCTCGATGACCTACGCCGCCGTGCCCGCCCTGCGGGCCACCCCCGCCCTCGCCGACGGGCTGGAGCCGCTGCTCGCCGCGACCGAGTACGACTTCGGGCTGCGCGAGCCGCACGGCAAGCGCGGGCTGATCGCCGGCATGTCGATGACGGAGAAGCAGGGCGGCTCGGACGTCCGCACCAACACCACCACCGCCACGCCGCACCCGGACGGCACCTACCGGCTGACCGGCCACAAGTGGTTCACCTCGGCGCCGATGTCGGACCTCTTCCTGACGCTGGCCCAGGCGCCGGGCGGCCTGAGCTGCTTCATGCTGCCGCGCGTCCTCCCGGACGGCAGCCGCAACCGGCTCCGGATCCAGCGGCTCAAGGACAAGCTGGGCAACAAGTCCAACGCCTCCGCCGAGCTCGAGTACGACGAGGCGGTCGGCTGGCTGGTCGGCGAGGAGGGGCGGGGCGTCCCGACCATCATCGAGATGGTCAACATGACCCGCCTCGACTGCACCGTCGGCGCCGCCTCCGGCATGCGGCTCGGCGCCACCCGGGCCGTCCAGCACGCCGTCCACCGGCGCGCGTTCGGCAAGGCGCTGGTCGACCAGCCGCTGATGCGCAACGTGCTGGCCGACCTGGTGGTGGAGTCCGAGGCGGCCACCACCGTCGCGATGCGGCTCGCCGAGGCCACCGACCGGGCGCTCGCCGGGGACGAGACCGAGGCGCTGGTCCGGCGGCTGGGGCTGGCGGTCTCCAAGTACTGGGTCTGCAAGCGCGGTCCGGCGCACGCGGCCGAGGCGCTGGAGTGCCTGGGCGGCAACGGCTACGTCGAGGAGTCCGGCATGCCCCGGCTCTACCGGGAGGCGCCGCTGGTCTCGATCTGGGAGGGCTCGGGCAACGTCGCCGCCCTGGACGCGCTGCGCGCCATGGCCAGGCGGCCGGAGACGGTCGAGGCCTTCCTCGGCGAACTGGACGCGGCGGCCGGCGCCGACCGCCGGCTCGACGCCGCCGTCGCCGACCTCCGCAAGCAGCTCACCGACCTGGGGGACGTGGAGTTCCGCACCCGCCGGCTGGTCGAGGCGATGGCGCTGGCCCTCCAGGGCTCGCTGCTGGTCCGTCACGGCGACCCGGCGGTGGCCGACGCCTTCTGCGCCTCCCGCCTCGGCGGCGACCACGGCGCCGCCTTCGGCACCCTGCCCGCCGGCACGGACGCCGGGGCGATCATCGACCGCGCCCGCCCGGTGCCCGCATGAGCGGCGGGGCGCCGATACCGGCCGGCCCCGTCGACCGGGCGGCCGAGGCGGCCGAGGTCCGGGCCTTCTGGCAGCGCCTCGGCCTGCCCGGCCTGGTCGACGTGCACACCCACTTCATGCCGCAGAACGTCCTCGACAAGGTGTGGGCGTACTTCGACGCGGCCGGTCCGCTGGTCGACCGGCCGTGGCCGATCAGCTACCGCCAGACCGAGGACGAACGCGTCCAGTGGCTGCGGGACTTCGGCGTCCGGGCGTTCACCTCGATGCTCTACCCGCACAAGCCCGGCATGGCGGCCTGGCTCAACGGCTGGTCCGCCGGCTTCGCGGCCCGCACCCCGGACTGCCTGCACACCGCCACCTTCTTCCCCGAGCCCGGCGCGCCGGGGTACGTGGCCCGGGCGATCGAGGACGGCGCCCGGGTGTTCAAGGCGCACCTCCAGGTCGGCGGGTACGACCCGGCGGACCGGCGGCTGGACGGGGTGTGGGGCCTGCTCGCCGAGACCGGAACCCCGGTGGTGACGCACTGCGGCTCCGGCCCGGTCCCGGGCAAGCACACCGGACCCGGTCCGATCGGCGAGGTGCTGGCCCGGCACCCCCGGCTGGTCCTGGTCGTCGCCCACCTCGGGCTGCCCGAGTACACCGACTTCCTCGACCTCGCGGAGCGGTACCCGGAGGTCCGGCTCGACACCACCATGGCGCTCACCGACTTCGTGGAGCGCGACACCCCGTTCCCGTCCGCCGAACTGCCCCGCCTGGCGGGGCTCGGGGACCGCGTCCTGCTCGGCAGCGACTTCCCCAACATCCCGTACCGGTACGTGCACCAGCTGGAGGCGCTGGACCGGCTGGGCCTGGGCGCGGACTGGCTGCGCGCGGTCTGCCACGACAACGCGGCCCGGCTCTTCCGGCTCCCCGCGCCCACCGGCTGAGCCCGCGTCACTGAGGACACGTCGGCTGAGCACCCCTCGGGGCGCGCCCACCGAGCGGCGCGCCCCCGCCGAGGCCCGCACCGCCAGCCGCCCGCACCGGCCGAGGCCCGCACCGGCCGAGCGCCCGCCGGCGCTCAGCGGACCCGGCGCAGGACCTCCAGCACCTCCCCGTGCAGGGCGGGCGGGGCGGCCAGGAAGCTGTCGGAGCCGGCCGTCCAGGCCGCCCCGGCCGCGTCCGTGACCGTCGCGCCCGCCTCGGCCGCGATCAGCGCGCCCGGCAGCAGGTTGCCCGCGTCCGCCCCGTACTCCCAGAACAGCGTCAGGTGCCCGGAGCCGACCTGGGCGACCTGCAGCGAGGTCGGTCCCAGGTTGCGCACCGCCAGCACCTCGCCCAGCACCGCCGTCAGTGACTCGCCCGCCCGGCGCAGCGCCACCCGGTCCTCGGCGGCCGACGGCGGCTGGCTCGTGGCGGCGACGGCGATCGCCAGCTCGCGCTCCAGCGGCGCGACGGCCCGCCCGTCCAGCTCGGCGCCGCCGCCCCGCACGGCGCGGTACGTCCGGCCGCCGAGCTGCGGCGCGTGCACCACGGCCAGGACCGCGACGCCGTCCCGGACCAGGGTGGCGGTGACCGCCCAGTGCGGCTGGCCGAGCAGGTACTGCACGGCGCCGTCGGTGGCGTCGCAGAGCCACCACTCGCCCTCGGTCGGCACCGTGCCCTCCAGCTCGCCGGTCACCCAGCCGGCCTGCGGGCGCAGTTCGCCCAGCCGGGCCCGCAGGCCGGCGGCGGCGGGGCCGTCCAGCTCGGCGAAGTGCGCCATCGCCTCCGCCGCCGTCCGGCCGGGGGTGGGCTCGCCCGGCCGCACCGCCGCCAGCCGCGCGCCGACCTCGCGCACCGCCGCCTCGACCCCGGGCAGCAGTTCCCTGAGCTCCGCCACCTCGTCCGTCACGCGCTTCGTCACTGCTCCGCTCCCGGCGCCCGTCACGTACCCCGCCACCTCGTACCCCTGCTCCGCCACCTCGTGCTCCGCCTCCTCGGCGGTCACCCGCCGCGTCAGCCGATCGGTCGCCCGGCTCATCGCCGTCCTCCTGTCTCCGGTCCCCGGCGGCCGGGATCTCCCGGCCGCCCAGGACGAGGAGTACCGTCATTGCTGCCGAACAGGACTCTGGATCGGCAAGAAGTGACGGAGATCGGACACGCGTGGACCTTTCGACGGCCGATCCGGACAGCGTGCTGGACACCCTGGACCGCCGCCTGGTGTGCGCGCTGCAGATCGACGGCCGGGCCGAGACCGGCCGGATCGCCGAGGTGCTCGGCGTCTCCGCCCGGACGGTCACCCGCCGGCTGGCCCGGATGCAGCAGGCCGGGCTGCTGCGGGTGGTCCGGATGCCCGACGTCGAGGACGCCGCGGTCGGGGCGCTGCTGCTGCGGGTCCGGGTGCTGCGCGGGAAGGTCGACACCATCGCGCAGGCGCTGGCCGACCGGCCGGACGTGCCGTTCGTCGACGTGATGCTCGGCGGACAGGAGGTCGGCGCGGTGATGCTCGGTGACGCCGGCTCCCGGGACCGGTTGTTGTACGCGCAACTGCCGGCCACCGCCGCGGTCACCGAGACCACCACCCACGCCGTGCTGCACGCCTTCTCCGACACCGGGCAGTGGCAGGCCGGTCATCTGGACGAGGACGAGGTGGCCGCCCTCACCCCACCGCCCGTGCCGCGGGCGGCCCCGGGGGAGACCGCGCTCGACGGGCTCGACCGCGCCCTGCTGGCCCGGTTCTCCGCCGACGCCCGGCAGTCCCACGCCGCGCTGGCGGCGGCCGTCGGCGCGCCGGAGTCGACCGTCCGCCGCCGGCTGCACCGGCTCGCCGCGGCCGGGCTGCTGCGCACCCACGCCACCGTCGACCCGCGGCTGCTGGGCATGGCCGTGGACGCCAACCTCTGGCTCGACGTCCCGCCGGGCCGCCTCGCCGAGGTCGGGACGGCGCTCGCCCGCCACCCGCAGGTGCACGGCGTCTTCGCCACCAGCGGACCGACCAACCTGATGGCCACCCTGTTCTGCGCGGACCACGCCGGGCTCTACCGCTTCCTCACCGGGACGCTCGGCCCGCTCGGCGTCGACCGGGCCGAGACCGCCATCGTCGCCCGCGCGGTCAAGCGGGCGGGCGTGCCCCTCCAGCGGCCCGCCGCGAACGCGCACCGCCGGCCGCGCTCCGGCAGCCGCGCGCCCGTGCCTCCGGGGGCATGACCTCGGAGGTAATCGACGCCCCGGAGCGGGGCGGGCAGAGTGGTGAACGCCCGGGAACGCCGACCGCACCGGGACCGAACCCCACCTCCGGAGGCTGATCCGCCATGTCCGCGAACACCTTCACCGCCGCCCGCGCCACCACCACCGCCGCCACCGCCGGCACCGCCGCCGACCGGAAGGCCCGGCGGAACCTGCGCCGCCTCCTCGCCCTGGACGCGCTGGTCAGCGGCGGCAACGGCCTCGCCTACCTGGCCCTCTCCGGCCCGCTCGGCGACCTGCTCGGCGTCGGCGCCTCCACCCTGGTCGAACTCGGCGCCGTCCTCGTGGTGTTCGGCCTCGCGGTCGGCCTGCTGGCCGCCCGCCCCCGCCCCGCCCGGTCGGCCGTGCAGGCGGTGATCGACATCAACCTGGTGTGGACGGTGCTCAGCCTGGTGGCGATGGAGCTCTGGCTGGAGCCGAGCACCGCCGGCCTGGTCTGGATCCCGCTGCAGGCCGGTACGGTGGCGGTGTTCGCCGTCCTGCAGTTCGCCGCCCTGCGCCGGACGGCCGCCGCCCGGCCCAGCTGAAACCGGACCGCTACGGGTTCAGCGCCGCCTGCAGGAACGCGACCGTCTCCGCGTCGGCCGGGAGGAACGTCTCCATGGCCAGCTCGGAGACGGTCACGTCCATGGGCGTGTTGAAGGTCGCGATGGTGGAGAGGAACGACAGCACCCGGCCCTCGTACGCGATCCGCAGGGGCAGCGCGAACGGGAACAGCTCGGTGATGTCCTCCTCCGGCTCCTGGAGCGCCGACGCCGGCTCGGGGTAGGCCGAGACCTCCTCGAACAGCTCGCGCAGCGGTTCCGAGCGGACCAGCGAGATCTGGTGCTCCATCCGCTCCAGCAGGTGCCGGCGCCACTGGCGGAAGTTGACGATGCGCGACGCCACGCCCTCCGGGTGCAGGGTGATCCGCATCGCGTTCAGCGGCGGCTCCAGCAGGTGCGGGGCGACGCCGGCGAGCAGCACGCCGAGCGAACGGTTGGCCGCCAGCACCCGGAAGGTGCCGTCGACCACCAGCGCGGGGTACGGGTCGTGCGCGGCCAGCAGCCGCTCCATGCCGCCCCGCAGGGCGTCCATCGCCGGGTCGTCCAGCGGTGTCTCGGGGTAGTGCGGGGCGTAACCGGCGGCCAGCAGCAGGGAGTTGCGCTCGCGCACCGGGACGTCGAGCTGCTCGGCGAGCCGCAGCACCATCTCCTGGCTGGGGCGGGAGCGTCCGTTCTCGATGAAGCTGATGTGCCGGGCCGAGGAGTCGGCCTGGAGCGCCAGTTGCAACTGGCTGAGCTGCCGCCGTTCGCGCCAGCCGCGCAGCAGTGGCCCGACACCCGTACCCGCCTCGGCACCCATGACACCCACGATCGTCATGAGCAGGAAGGTACTGCGCTCAGACGCCGGTGGTCGACCCCGGCCGGATGATCATCAGGACCACGACCACCGCCCAGAGCAGGTTGAAGACGCCGGCGGTCATCGGCAGCAGCCGCAGGCCCTGGACCGCCTTGCCGTGCTCCGGCGCGTCGGCGTCCAGGTCGAGCGCGTCCACCGCCGCCTGCTGGGCGGGCAGCACGAAGAGCAGCAGCGAGAGCGCGGCGAGCGCGGTGAGCACCATCGAGACGATCAGCCAGGACTGGCCGAGCACGTCCATCACCTGGGCCACGCCGATGCCCATCACCGGGACGGCTATCCCGAGCAGCGCGTAGACCTGGGTGATCCGGTGCAGCAGCCGCAGCGTGCCCGCCTCGGCCGCCCGGTCGGGCCCGCCGGCCAGCGCGGCCCTCGCCCGGCGCGGGAACATGCTGACGGCCACCGCCACCGGGCCGATGAACAGCACCGAGGCGAGGACGTGCAGGCTCAGCAGGAACTTGGCCATGGCGGGAGCACCCCTTGATCCACCGGGGGCTGCGCGCCGACGCGGCGCGGGCAGCCGGGGCCGTCGGTTGCCGTGCCCCGAGCAGGCACGCTAACACCGCTTATCCGGGGCCCGGCCGCGCGGGTCGGGCCCCGGACAAAGGGCGGTCGCTCAAGGGGCGGTCGCTCAAGAGGCGGTCGCTCAGCCGGCCGCCGAGGCCGGGGCCTCCGCCGGGGCCTCCGCCGGGGCCTGCGCCGGGGCCGGGGCCTCCGCCGGTGGCGTCAGCACCACGACCCGGGGCGCGGCGGTGCTCACCGCGGAGACCGCCACGCCCTGCGCGGGCTCGGTCCAGTCCAGCAGGTGCAGGTCCTGGTAGCGGCTGCGCAGCGGCCGGTCGGCCGGGACGTCGAGCGGCAGCGCGGAGAGGTCGACGGTGGCGAGCCCGTCCAGGCTGGCCCGCCCGAGCTTGATCAGCGACTCCTTCCGCACCCACAGGCGCAGGAACGCCAGTTCCGGCTCCGGGTGCGTCTCGACCAGGCGCAGCTCGGCGGGGCTGAGCACCCGTCCGGCGACGTCGAGCTGGGAGCCGGTGCGCGTGGTCAGTTCGACGTCGACGCCGACCGGCTGGTGTCCGGCGGCCGCCGCGACCACGCCGTTGGTGTGGGAGAGGCTGACGTGGACGTCCGGGTGGTCCGGCAGGTACGGCTTGCCGTGGTCCGTCTTCTCGCAGTCGGGGCAGTGCTGGGCCAGCGTCAGCGAGTCGGCCGGGACGCCGAGCAGCCGGGCGGCGCAGAACCGGACCAGGATGTGCGCGGCGGTGTAGTCGACCCGCCCCGCTTCACGCCGGAACCGGGCGGCGCGTGCGTGTTCCTGTGCGGTGAGCAGGTGCTCGCCGGCCTCGGGGTGTCGAAGGACGTCGGTGCTGGCCGCGACGGCGGCGAGCGGGGCGTGCGGGTCCTGGCGGTGCTCCTGGTCCTCGGAAGTCATGCCTCCAACCTAGCGGTCGGTGGGCGGCGACCGTCCGTGGGGGAGAGGCGGCCGTCCGTGGGGGAGGGCTCGGCTCGCGCCGCCGCGCTCATCGCGCCGGGTAGTCCGCCAGCCCCGCGCGCAGCAGGCCGAAGGCCGCGGTCGCCGCCGTCTCGACCCGGGCCCGGACGGCCGCGACCGGCTCGCCCGCCACGATGCCCCGCCGGATCTCCGCGAGCACCGCGCGGTGCGCCCCCGCCAGGGCGCCCGCCAGCAGCCGCGGCAGCGGGTCGTCCGGCTCCGCGCCCGACTCCTCGGCCAACGCCTCGGCGAGCGCCGCCTCGGAGCGTTCGCCCAGCTCCAGCAGCCGGGCCCGCAGTGCCGGGCTCTCCGCGACCACCCGCCAGAACACGGCGGCCTCGGCGCTCAGCCCGTACGTCGGCTCCCCTTCCGCCAGCCCGGCCAGCAGGTCGGCCCGGACGGCGTCGACGGCCGGGCTGCCCGCCGGCCGCCGCCGCACCACGGTCGCCAGGTGGGCCACCACCTCGTCCTGCCGGTCGAAGAAGAGGTCCTCCTTGGTCGGGAAGTAGTTGAACACGGTGTTGGCCGAGACGCCGGCCGCCTTGGCCACCTCGGCCACGGTGACCCGGTCGAACCCGCGCTCGGCGAACAGGCCCATCGCCGTGTCGGCCAGCAGGGTCCGGGTCTGCCGCTTCTTGAGCTCGCGGAGCCCCACGGCCGGAGCCTGACCGGTGGACGCGGCTCGGGGCGGGACCGGGGGCGCGGCTGGGGGCACGGCTGGGGGGACGGCAGCGGTCATGCGGGAATCATGCCGGGAACCATGGTGCTGCACCAAATTTGCAGTGACACCAAAAATATCGGCTACGGTGGCGGCATGACCTTCACCTTCGGCATCTACCCCGGCGGCCTGCTCGGCGACGACACCGGCGTGATCGAACCCGTCCACCCCGACGACCCGGCCCGGATCACGGCGGCCCTGCGGGAGCTCCAGGGCACGGCGCCCGCCTTCCTGGTGCGCGCCTACCGCTCGTACACCGACGCGGCACCCGTCGCGGCGGCCACCCCGGCCGAGCCCGCGCGCTACGCGGTCGAGGGCCGCCGGCTCGACCTGGTGCTCCAGTTCCGCGAACCGAGCGGGCGGCTGGACGGCTGGCTGGACCACGTCCGGCGGACCGTCCGGACCGAGGGGCACCTGATCGGCACGCTGCAGATCTGCGAGGAGCCGAACGCCGACCTGCCCCCGGTGGACGGCAGCATCCCCAACGTCCGCCAGGCGCTGGTCCAGGGGGTGATCGCGGCCAAGGAGGAGGCGCTCGCCCGCGGGCACGAGCTCGCGGTCGGGTTCAACGCGGCGCTGAACCCCGACCCCGCCGACACCTTCTGGGCGGAGCTCGGCGCGCTGGCCGACGAGCGGTTCCACCGGGCGCTCGACTACGTCGGCCTGGACTTCTTCCCGGACGTCTTCCGGCCCGTCCCGCCGGAGCGCCTCGCCGGGGCGGTGGCCGCGGTGCTGACCGGCTTCCGGCACGACGCGCTCGCCAAGGCGGGCATCGGACCGTCGGTGCCGGTCCGGATCTGCGAGCACGGCTGGCCCACCGGCCCGGACCGGTCCGAGCAGCGGCAGGCCGAAGTGGTGGAGGAGGTGGTCCGGACGGTGGCCGGCCTGGCCGGCGAACTCACCGTCGACGGCTACGCGTTCTTCAGCCTGCGGGACGCGGACAGCGCGGGGACCGGCCCCTTCGACCGGTTCGGCCTGCTCCGGGACGACTACTCGCGCAAGCCGGCCTTCGAGGTCTACCGGCGGCTGGTCGGGGAGCTGACCGCGCCGTGACGGCGACGCCGGACGGCCCCCGTCGGCGGGACCGGGGGGCGTCCGGCGTCACCGGGCGGGATCCGGTGCGCGCGGGTCAGCGCTCGTCGAAGAACCGTTCCACCGTGTCGCGCCGGGCCGCGACGGCGGAGACCGACTCGCCGACCACCCGTCCGGCCAGCTCGACGGCGAGCTCGCCGACGTCCTGCCGGAGCGTCACGGCGGCGAGCGCCTGGTCGACGGCGATCCGGGCGTTGGCCTCGGCGACCAGCCGGTCCCGTTCCCGGACGCCCTCCTCGCGGGCCGCCGCGATGATCGCCGCGCCCTGCTCGGCGGCCTCCTGACGGATCCGGGCCGCCTGGTGGCGCGCGTCCGCGAGCTCCTGCCGGTAGGCCCGGTGGATCCGCTCCGCCTCCTCGCGCAGCCCCTCCGCGCGCTCCTCCCGGCCCTCGATCGCGTCCCGCCGCTCGGCCTGCACCCGGTCGATCCGGGGCAGGACCTTGCGGCCGAGCAGCCAGAACATCAGGAAGAAGCAGAGCAACCCGACGATCAGTTCGGCCGGCTCGGGCTTCAGCGGTCCGAGTTCAACGTTCATGCACCCCTCCTATGATCTGACGATTGGTCATAGGAGTACCTGCCCGACCGTCCGGGATCGAACCCTTCCCGGTGAGGCGGGGTGAGGCCGGGTCGAACGGACCCCGGCCGTACGCCGCCCTCCGCGGTCGCGCGGTCAGGTCACCTCGCCGCGCCGGGAGAAGCGTTCCTCCCGCCACTCGCCGCTCTCCAGCACCTCGGCCAACTGCCGCGCCGCGTCCCAGACGTCGGTGTACGACAGGTAGAGCGGGGTGAAGCCGAACCGCATCAGGTCCGGGGCGCGGAAGTCCCCGATCACCCCGCGCGCGATCAGCGCCTGGACCACCGGGTAGCCGTCGGCGTGCCGCAGCGCGACCTGGCTGCCCCGCCGGGCGTGCTCGCGCGGGGTGGCCACCTCGACCCCGTCCAAGCCCTCCACCAGGCCGATGAACAGATCGGTCAGCGCGAGGCTCTTCGTCCGCACCGCGGCCAGGTCGGCCCGCTCCCAGACGTCCAGCGAGGACTCCAGCGCGGCCTGGCCGAGCAGCGAGGGCGAGCTGGTCAGGAACCGGCCGATGCCGCTCTTCGCGTCGTAGCCGGGTTCGAAGGCGAACGGGCGGGCGTGCCCGAACCAGCCGCTCAGCGGCTGCTCCGGCCCGGCCGCGAGGTGACGCCCGGCCACGTACAGGAAAGCGGGCGAGCCGGGGCCGCCGTTCAGGTACTTGTAGGTGCAGCCGACCGCGAAGTCCGCGCCGCTCGCGCCGAGTTCGACCGGCAGGGCGCCCACCGAGTGGCAGACGTCCCAGATCATCAGGGCCCCGGCGGCCTGGACCCGGGCGGTGATCCCCGGCATGTCCAGCAGTTCGCCGGTGCGGTAGTCCACGTGCGAGAGGACGACGACGGCGACGTCCGCGTCCAGGTGCCGGTCCAGCTCCGCCGGGTCGACCAGGACGCTGCGCGCGCCGTCGAACAGCCCGGTAACGCCCTCGGCGATGTACAGGTCGGTGGGGAAGGCCGCCCGGTCGCCGAGCACCGTGCGGCGGCCGGGGCGCAGCCGCAGCGCGGCGGTCAGCACCTTGAACAGGTTGACCGAGGTGGTGTCGCAGACCACCACCTCCGCCGGCTCGGCCCCGATCAGCGGCGCGATCCGCCGGCCCAGCCGGTAGGGCTGCTCGAACCAGCCGGCCTCGTTCCAGCTGCGGATCAGCTCCCGGCCCCACTCCTCCTCGACCACCTGCCGCACCCGTCCGGGGGTGCGGGCCGGCAGCGCGCCGAGGGAGTTGCCGTCCAGGTAGACGATCCCCTCGGGGAGCGCGAACTCCTTGCGGAACACCGCCAGCGGGTCGGCGGCGTCCAGCGCCGCGCACTCCTCGCGCGTGATCATGCCCAACCTCTCGTCCGCGGCGCTCTCGTCCGCCGCCCGCTCGTTCGTCGGCCCGTCCACCACGGGTCCGTTCGCCGTCGGCCCGTCCACCACGGGTCCGTTCGCCGCCGGCCCGGTCACAGCTCGTCCCGGACGTTCCACAGCTCGGGGAAGACGTCCTGCTCGGCCGACTTGCGCAGCCAGGTCAGGCCGCTGGAGCCGCCCGAGCCCGGCTTGGCGCCCATCGCGCGCTTGACCGCCGCCAGGTGGCGCTGGCGCCAGCGGGTCACCCGCTCGGCGACGTCCAGCAGCGCCTCGGCGAGCGGCTGCAGCGCCGCGTGCTCGGGCTCGGTGTAGACCCGCCGCCAGGCCGCCTCGACCGCCGGGTCGGCGTGGTGCCGCTGCTCCGAGGGCTCGTGCGGCACGTCCAGCCCGCGCCGGGCGAGCAGCGCCAGCGCGTCGTCGTACAGGCCCGGGGAGCGCAGCG
The DNA here is from genome assembly GCF_042677465.1 of Kitasatospora sp. NPDC127111. Taxonomy (NCBI): domain Bacteria; kingdom Bacillati; phylum Actinomycetota; class Actinomycetes; order Kitasatosporales; family Streptomycetaceae; genus Kitasatospora; species Kitasatospora sp. NPDC127111. The sequence goes on along the minus strand of NZ_JBHXTG010000038.1, from coordinate 46,777 downwards.
CCGCGCTCAGTTCGGCCTGGGTCTGCGGCACCTCGTCGTACATCCGCAGCAGGGCGGCGTTCTTGTTGCCGAGCAGGAACTCCAGGTGCAGGAAGGCCGAGGACTGGAAGCCGGAGGCCTCGCCGAACACCGAGCGGAAGGCGTTGAACTCCTGCGGCGTCATGGTCGCCAGGAGGTCCCAGGACTCGACCAGCACGTCCTGGACGTGGGTGCCGCGGCGCAGCGCGGCCAGCGCGGCCGGCAGGTCGTCCTCGCGCAGCGACTGCTGGGCGAGCGTCCACTCGTGCCGCAGCAGGCCGAAAAGCAGCTCCATCACCTGGGTGGTGACGATGAACGACAGCTCGGCGGGCACCTTGCTGCGCGGGTTCTGCAGGCTGTGCAGCTCGGCCAGCCGCACGTAGCGGGCGTACGGGGTGCCGTGACCCGGTTCGTCGCCCCTACCGAACGACAGGTTGGGTGTCTCCACCGTGTCGTGCCCCATCCCGATCCCTCCTGATGACCCGCACCGTTGCGGGGCCCCATTGTGCGGCGGCCACCACCCGCTCTTGAATGGGCTCCGGGCACCGCTCGGCCGCTCGTACTTGTCGTTCGAGAGGTCTTTGCGCCGATCGTCCTTACGATCACAAAGCAGCGGAATCCAGCCAATCCGAACCCGCCGAACACGACCCACCGGGAGCCGTCATGGACGCCGTCGACCGCCGCCTGCTGGCCGAACTGCAGGCCGATGCCAGGCTCTCGTACAACGAGCTCTCCCGCCGGGTGAGCCTCTCCGCGCCGGCCGTCGCCGAACGGGTCCGCCGGCTGGAGGCCGACGGGGTGATCAGCGGGTACCACGCCCACGTCGACCCGGCCCGGGCCGGGCTGCCGATCACCGCGGTGGTCCAGCTGCAGTGCTACGGCCCGCGCTGCGTGCTGCGCGACCCCGAGGTGGCCCACTGGCCCGAGGTGCTCCAGCTGCACCGGGTGACCGGCGGGGCCTGCTGCGTGCTGGTGGTCGCGGTGCCCGCGATGGCCGACTTCGAGGCGCTCACCGACCGCCTCGGCGGCTACGGCCAGCCGGCCAGCTCGATGATCCTCTCCAGCCCGGTGCCCTGGCGTCCGGTGGTCGTGCCCTGACGGAGCCCTCCCCGCCGCGGCGGCCGGTTCGCACCGGACCCGCCCGGCGCAACGGTAGGTTCCTCGCCATGCCGAACGACGACCGTCACATCCTGCTGCTCCCGGGGAGCCTGCGCGCCGGCTCCACCAACGAGACGGTGCTGCGCACCGCCGCCGCCGTCGCGCACTCGCTCAAGGGCGTCACCGCCACGTACTACACCGGCCTGGCCGCCCTGCCGCACTTCAACCCCGACCACGACACCGACCCGCTGCCGGCCCCGGTCGCCGCGCTGCGGGCCGCGATCGCGGCCGCCGACGCCCTGCTGGTCTGCACCCCGGAGTACGCGGGCACCCTGCCCGGCGCGTTCAAGAACCTGCTCGACTGGACGGTCGGCGGCACCGAGATCTCGGACAAGCCGGCCGGCTGGATCAACGCCGCCGCCCCCGGCCGCGGCCAGGGGGCCGAGGCCGCCCTGCGCACCGTGCTCGGCTACACCGGCGCGGCCGTGCTGGACGAGGCCTGCGTGCGGATCCCGCTGGACCGGCACGGGGTCGGCCCGGACGGCCTGGCCACCGATCCGCTGGTCCGGGACCGCATCGGTGAGGTGCTGGCCCGGCTGGCGGCCGGCTGACGCCGGGCCCGCACCTGCCGGCCGGACCCGCCGCCCGGACTCAGTGCGCGTCCGGCAGGTGCAGGCCCAGCCCCACCAGGCCCTTGAGGAACAGCTCCACGCCGACCGCCGCCAGCAGCAGGCCGAGCAGCCGGGACAGCACCTCCAGCGAGGTCCGGTGGGTGCGCCGCATCAGCGGGGCCAGCGCCGCCACGCAGAAGTAGTTGATCACCACGACGGAGATGTAGGCCCCGGCGACGGTGGTGCGCCAGCCCCAGTCGTCCTTGAGGAGCGAGGCCACCAGCACCGCCGTGACCGCCAGCGGGCTGACGATGTACGGCAGCAGCAGTTCGCGGATGCCGTCCACCATCGGGTTGGCCAGGTGTTCGTCGGACTCGTCCGCACCGGCGCCCAGGTGGATGCCGAGGACCAGCGCGAGGGCGTAGACGAAGAAGATCGTCCCGCCGGCCAGCTGGAGCGACTGGTCGCTGATGTGGAACAGCTCGGTGACCGGGTCGGCGGTGTAGGCGAGCACCAGCCCGATCACGGCGGAGATCACCGTGGACCAGGCCGCCAGCCGGCGCAGCTCCCGGGCGGAGCGGGTTCCGGCCAGCCGGGCGAACGACAACAGGACCTTCGGCGGGCCGACGACGGCGAAGAAGGCGATGAAGGCGCTGCTCAAGTTGAAGACGAACATGGGCCAAGCTTGGCCGGGACGATCATCGCAGCTCGACCGCCACGCCCTCGGAGCGCAAGGTGGCGAGGATCGCGTCGAAGTAGTCGAGCCGCCGGTCGCCGAGGTAGACGGTGCCGGTGAGGTGCCGGCGGGCGGTGTCGGAGTCCTCCCAGACCAGGGTGAACGGGGGAGCGGGACCGAACCCGCCGTGCAGGCAGTCGGCCAGCGCGTCGAGGTTGGAGCCGTAGTAGCCGCCGGGGCCGTTCAGGGCGGCGCCGAGGGCGGTGTAGAAGGCGGCCCGGTCGATGATCCGGTGGCCGTCCAGGACGTACGTGGGCCGCTCCGGCCGGGTGACGGTCATCCGCCCCTCCACTCTGCTCGCTCCCGCTATTCCCCGCTCCTTCGATGTTCGCCCGGATGGCGGTCCCGGGTCGAGTCCGCCCGTCCTTTCGGCTGCTATGGAAACCGGCTGCTACGCAAGCCGCCCCCTCCGCTGGAACGAGGATTCGACATGTGTCTGAACCGTAAGGACCTGGGCCTGCTGGCCCTGCGCGGCGCCGTCGGCGGGGTGCTGATCGCGCACGGCACCCAGAAGCTGTTCGGCTGGTTCGGTGGCGGCGGCCTGGAGGGCACCGCCAAGGCGATGGAGCACATGGGCTTCCACCCCGGCCGTCAGAGCGCCATCGCGGCGGGCCTCGGCGAGGCGGGCGGCGGGGCCATGCTGATGGCGGGCCTGGCCACGCCGGTGGCCGGCGCGGTGGTGGCCGGCACCATGGCGGGCGCCGTCGCGGTGCACGCCCCGGCCGGCTTCTTCATGACCGCCGGCGGCTACGAGTACCCGGCGTTCCTCGGGACGACCGGCCTGGCGCTGGGCCTGGCCGGGCCCGGCCGGTACTCGCTGGACCACCTGAGCGGCCACGCCTTCGACCGTCCGTGGGTGGGCGCGCTCGCCTTCGCGGCCAGCGCGGCCTCGGCGTACGGCGTGGTGGCCCGCCGCCGGCACGTGGTCCGGCTGCTCGAGGAGCGGGCCGCGGTGGAGGCCGAGTCGCAGGAGGGCTCCGGGCTGTCCTGACCCCGCCGCCCCCGGTGCGGGGTGACGCGGCCGCACGGGAAGTCGGCCCGGCCGACTTCCCGTGCCCGGCCTCGCCCAGCTCCGGCCCGCCGCCCGGCCCCGGCCCGTGCCCGGCCCCGCGTCGGCCCCGGCCCGCGCCCGGCCCGCCCCGCCCGGAGCGTTCCGCGCCGGCCCTCACCCGGAAGCACCACCTCTGCTGGCGGCCGCGGGCGCCGTTCCGGAGGGTGGGCGGCAGGTGTGCCGGGCACCCCGGCGCCGGGCAGAATCGAGGACCCCGATGCATCGCCAGCCGGACCGTCAGCCGGACCACCACCCCGAGCGCCGGAGGCCGGCCCCCTGCCGGCCGACCGTGCGGGACCCGGACGCCCCCGTGGTCCGCCGTCCCCGCCGCGCCCTGGCGGGCGCCCTGGCCGCGGCCGTGCTCGGTGCGGCGGCGCTGGCCGGCTGTTCCTCCGACGGCAAGGCGAGCAGCGTCGTCTCCTCGGCCGCCGCCGCGGCGGGGTCCGGGCTCTCGGCCGCCGCCTCCGCCGCCGCCTCCGCCGCGGCCTCGGCGGCGGCCTCGGTCGCGGGCGGGTTCTCCTCGGCGGTGGCGTCGGCCGCCGCGTCGGCGGAGGCGGCGGCGTCCTCGGCGATCGCGGGCGTCAAGGGCGGGCTGGACGCCAAGGGCGACGTCACCCTGGGCGAGGTGAAGACCGGTTCGGACGGCAAGGCCGAGGTGCCGCTCACCGTCACCAACCACGGGCAGCAGTCCGAGCGGTACGCGATCCAGGTCAACTTCACCGACGGCTCCGGCAACGTGCTGGACGTGACGGTGGTGTCCGTCCCGGACGTGGCCGCCGGACAGAGCGCCCGGGCCACCGCGCGCAGCAACCGGGACCTGACCGGCACGGTCAAGGCCGAGGTGGCCACCGCGCTGCGCTACTGACCCGCAGGTCGGTGGGGGTGGTGCGGGACCGGGTGAACCTTAAGGGCGGCTCAAGGCCCAACATCACCCCTTGACGGGGTAGTTGGTCTAGTCCATTTTAGTGGCCAGGTGCAGGGAGCCCCTGAACCGGCGTCAACGGCGGAGGCCGCGGGCGCCGGTTCGGCGTATCCCGGCGTCTTCAAGGCATGTTCCCGCTCGATTCCCTTCCGCTGTTCTGTCATGCCCTGGTCGTGCGGCCCCACCCCGTACGAGCCCCCCGGGGCGGCGGAATCCCCCACAACCAGGAGTCACGCACCCATGCTCCGTTCACGCATCGAAAGGGCCGGGAGCCCGGTTCGGGAGGGCGGCCGCCGCCGGCGCCCGAAGGGCCTGGCCGCCCTCGCGGCCGGCACCACCGCCTCCCTGCTGCTCGGCGCGGGCCTCGCCCTCTCCGGCGGCGCCCCGGCCAGCGCGGCCGTCACCAACAGCACCGGCGCGCCCGCCACCAGCGGCGGCATCAAGGTCGCCTACTTCGACCAGTGGTCGATCTACGCGAACGCGTACTACCCCAAGACGATCCAGGACACCGGCGTCGCCGGGAAGCTGGACTACCTGATCTACTCGTTCGCCAACATCCACCCGACCGACCTGGGCTGTTTCGAGGCCACCAAGGCCGCCAACCAGGACGACAACAACCCGAACGCCGGTGACGGCGCGGGCGACGCCTTCGCGGACTACCAGAAGAGCTTCGGCCCGGACATCGCGGTGGACGGCGTCGGCGACGTCTGGGGCCAGCCGATCGCGGGCAACTTCAACCAGCTGAAGAAGCTGAAGGCGAAGAACCCCAACCTCAAGGTCCTGATCTCGCTGGGCGGTTGGACCTACTCCAAGTACTTCTCGGCGGCGGCCGCCACGGACGCCTCGCGCAAGCACCTGGTCTCGTCCTGCATCGACATGTTCATCAAGGGCAACCTGCCGGCGGACGCCGGCTACGGCGGCCCGGGCTCGGCGGCCGGCATCTTCGACGGCATCGACATCGACTGGGAGTACCCGGGCGGCGGCGGCCACGCCGGCAACCTGTCCAGCCCGAACGACAAGCAGAACTTCACCCTGCTGCTGAAGGAGCTGCGCGAGCAGCTCGACGCGCAGGGCAAGGCCGACGGCAAGACCTACGCCACCGCGGCGGCGGTCGGCGCCGGCCAGGACAAGATCCGGAACGTCGAGACCGACAAGATCGGCCAGTACCTGACGTTCCTGGACATCATGACCTACGACATGCACGGCGCCTGGGACGCCAAGGGTCCGACCAACCACCAGGCCCCGGTCTACTCCGGCCCGGACGACCCGATGACCCCGGCCGCGCCGGGCCACGGCAAGTACTCGGTCGACGCCGCGATCAAGGCGTACACCGCCGGTGACGCCGACTACGGCATCCCGGGGGGCTTCCCCGCCAAGAAGATCAACGTGGGCATCCCGTTCTACTACCGCGGCTGGACCGGGGTTCAGAACAACGGCAGGAACGGCCTCTTCCAGCCGGCCACCGGCCCGGCCGCCGGCGCCTCGATGTCCGGCAGCGTCCCCGGCATCCAGATGTACAAGGAGCTGACCGGCTTCGTCGACAACCCGGCGAAGACCTTCTGGGACGACACCGCGAAGACCACGTACTTCTACGACGGCACCACGTTCTGGACCGGTGAGGACGCCCGCTCGATCCAGGCCAAGGTGGACTACGCCCACTGCAACGGCCTCGGCGGCTCCTTCGCCTTCTCGCTGTACGACCTGGGCACCAGGACCGCGCTGTTCGACAAGATGGTCGAGGCCACCAACGGCTCCGCCGCCGGCTGCCCGGCCGCGCCGACCACCCCGCCCACCACGCCTCCGACCACCCCGCCGACCACCCCGCCGACCACCCCGCCGACCACCCCGCCGACCACGCCGCCGACCACCCCGCCGACGACTCCTCCGACCACCCCGGCCGGCTGCGCCGCGGCTCCGGGCTGGGACGCGGCCACCACCTACGCGACCGCCGGCACCAAGGTCTCCTGGAAGGGCCACTACTACACCAACAAGTGGTGGACCAAGGGCGAGGACCCCACCACCACCGGCCAGTGGGGCGTCTGGACCGACAACGGCCCCTGCTGACCCACTGAATGCCCGAGGGTCCGACGGACCCTCGCACCGAACGCGGGCGGCCCCGGACGAGCACGGATCTCGTCCGGGGCCGCCCGTCGTGCCCGGCCGCTCAGATCTTGGCGCAGGTGACCGTGACGGTGGTCGCGGAGCCGGCCGGGGGGAATCCCGCCCGGCCGGCTCCCCGTCTCCCGGTCCTCCGGCCCTGCCGTCCTGATCAGGCCAGGTCGTCGGTGCGGCCCAGGGCGTCCGGCTGGGTGCCCTCGATCCGCCGCAGCATGCGGGCCAGCAGGCCGGAGAGCACGGCGCGCTCCTCGCCGGTGACGTCCTGGAGGAGCTCCTCCTCGAAGACGGCGGCCATCCGCATCGACTCCAGCCACTTGTCGCGGCCGTTCTCGGTCAGCTCGATGATCACCCGGACCCGGTTGGCCTCGTCCCGCTCCCGGGTGACCAGGTCCGCGGCGACCATCCGGTCGATCCGGTGGGTCATCGCGGCCGGGGTGAGCCCGAGCCGCTTGGCCAGCTCGCCCGGGCCCAGCCGGTAGGGGCTGCCGGAGACCACCAGGGCCTTGAGCACCTCCCACTCGGCGGAGGTGATTCCCAGCACAGTCAGCTGCCGGTCGTAGGCGACGCCCATCCGCCGGGCGACCCGCGAGAGCGTCTGCACGATGGTCTCCACCTGCGGGTCCACGGTGGGGAATTCCCGCTGGTAGACGGCCACCTGCTCGGCGATGCCCAGCTCGCGGGGGGTGGCCGGCGCCGGCTTCTCTGCAGTCATGCGGACCAGTGTCGCACGCGGGGTGCACCCCTTAAGCCTTTGACTCCACACTCTTCCGGTGCTAAGACTTTAGGGCGTCAGACTTTAGCTCTTAAATCTTCCGGACTTAAGAGTATCCAGCGAAACCCTGGGCGCCCCTGCGGCGGCCCGGAGAGAACTCAGTGAAGGGGTGTGCACGGTGACCGGCACGGTGAAGCAGCAGAGGCAGCAGCAGCGCGGGGCGGGCGGCCCGCTGCGCCGCGTCCAGATCGGCAACGCGCTCAGCGCGTTCGGCAGCGGGTTCACGATGCCGTACATGTTCGTGTACGTGGACCAGGTGCGGGGACTGGGCTCGCTGGCGGCCGGGATGGTGTTCACCGTCTTCGCGCTGGCCGCGCTCGCCGTCCTGCCGTTCACCGGCCGCGGCATCGACCGGTACGGACCGCGTCCGGTGCTGCTGGCCGGTGCGGCGCTCGCCGCCACCGGCGCGTTCTCCTTCGGCCACGCCACCGGTACCCCCGGCCTGCTGGTCTCCTCGTTCCTGTTCGGCGCGGGCGTCACCACCTGCCAGCCGGCGCTCGCCACGATGATCGTCCGCTGCTCGACCGCGGCGACCCGCTCGCACGCCTTCGCGCTGCAGTTCACCCTGGTCAACCTGGGCATGGGCATCGGCGCGCTGGTCGGCGGCCAGATCGTCGACGTCGCCGACCCGGCCAGCCTGACCCGGCTGTTCACCATCGAGGCGGCGACCTTCCTGGGCCTGGCCCTGGTCACCGGCACGGCGAGGATCCCGGCCGCCCCGCTGGCCGTCGTCCAGGAGCGGACCGACGGCCCGCAGGGCCTGCGCGCGCTGGTCGCCGACAAGGCGATGCTGCGGCTCTGCCTGCTCGCCGGCCTGATCTTCTTCACCTGCTACGGCCAGTTCGAGTCCGGCGTCGCGGCCTTCGCCACCGACACCGTCGGCACCGCGCCCTCGACCCTGGGCATCGCCATCGGCGCCAACGCGCTGACCATCGTGGTGCTGCAGATGTTCATGGTGCGGGTCACCGCCCGCCGGCGCCGCACCACCGCGATGGCGGCGGCCGGCCTGGTCTGGCTGGGCGCGTGGACGATGGCGCTGGTCGCCGGCCTGATCCGGACCGAGACCATGGCCGCCACGGTCGCGATCGTCTCGATCTACGCCCTGTTCGGCGTCGGCGAGTCGCTGCTGGCCCCCACCATGGGGCCGATGGTCGCCGATCTCGCCCCGGCCCGGCTGCTCGGCACCTACAACGCCGGACACGCCCTGGTGAAGCAGATCGCGATCGCGGTCGGCCCGGCCGTCGGCGTGCTGCTGGTCGGCTCCGGCACCTGGCCGCTCTACCTGGCGGCGATGGCCGGCTGCACCCTGCTGATCGTCGTCCTGGCCCTGAAGCTGCGGCCGTACCTCACCGCGGCCCAGGACAACGCGGCCCCGGCCGTGGTGCACCGCGTCACCCTCCCGGTCCGGGAGCTGCAGACCGCGGCCTGAGCCCGCCCCGGCGGCCGCGGGCCGGTCGGACGGCCCCGGGCGGGTCGACACGACGGCCCGGGGCCGCCCGGCACCGCTCTGAACAGCCTGCGAACTGCGCCGTCCGGGTCACCTGGACGGCGCTCGTCGCGCTTGGATTCGCGACCACCGGCACATAGTGTCAGTGGCTGTTGACCGCCCGGCCCCGGCCGGCACAGGAGACAGTCGAATCGGCGAGGCTATGACGCAAGCGGCGCTCACGCACCCACCCGCACCACCGGCCCCCGCAGCCCCCGCACCGGCGCCGCGGGGGCTGCCGCGCTGGGCGGCCGACCGGTCCGGCTGGCTCGGGCCGATCGCCGTGGCACTCTTCGCCGGCCTGCTCCGGTTCTGGAACCTCGGCTACCCCAACGCCTTCGTCTTCGACGAGACGTACTACCCGAAGGACGCCTGGTCGCTGCTGGAGCAGGGTTACGAGGGCACCTGGCCGGACAGCGCCAACGCCGACATCCTGGCCGTCCCGCAGCGGATCCCGCTCACCGCCGCGCCCGAGTTCATCGCCCACCCGCCGCTCGGCAAGTGGGTGATCTCCCTCGGCGAGGCGGCCTTCGGGCTGCACCCCTTCGGCTGGCGGTTCATGACCGCGCTGCTCGGCACCGTGACCGTGCTGATGCTGGCCCGGATCGGCCGCCGCCTGTTCGGCTCGACCCTGATCGGCTGCACCGCCGCCCTGCTGATGTCCGTCGACGGGCTCCAACTGGTGATGAGCCGGGTCGGCCTGCTGGACGGCGTCCAGATGTTCTTCGTCCTCGCCGCCTTCGGCAGCCTGTTGGTCGACCGCGACCGCGCCCGCGCCCGGCTGGCCGCCGCCCGCGACGGCGTCGGCCCGGACGGCGACCGGATCCGGCTCGGGTGGCGCCCCTGGCGGATCGCCGCCGGGGTGTTCCTCGGCGCCGCCTGCGGGGTCAAGTGGAACGGCGTCATGGTCCTGGCCGCCTTCGGCCTGCTCACCGTGCTCTGGGACCAGTCCGGCCGCCGCTGGGCCGGGGCCCGCCGCCCCTGGCGCTCGATGCTGCGCCGGGACGCGCTGCCCGCCCTGTTCGCCATGGTCGGATCGGCCCTGGTGGTGTACGTCGGCGCCTGGGGCGGCTGGCTCGCCGCCGGCGGCAAGGACGGCGGCGGGTACGACCGGCACTGGGCCGACGACCGGGCCGGCCTCTCCCCGGACAGCTTCCTCGGCGTCCCGCTCCCGCAGGTCCCGATGACGTGGGTGCCCGCGCCGCTGCGCAGCCTCTGGCACTACCACTCGCAGATGTACGACTTCAACACCGGTCTGAGCACTCCGCACACCTACCAGTCCAACCCGTTCAGCTGGCTGGTCCAGGGCCGCCCGGTCTCCATGTACTGGGAGCAGGTCCCGACCGGGCAGCGCGGCTGCACCGCCTCCGGCGGCTGCGCGGCGCAGATCCTCGGCCTCGGTACCCCGCTGCTCTGGTGGACGGCCTGCTTCGCCCTGGTCTACCTGCTCTGGCGCTGGTCCTTCCGCCGGGACTGGCGCTCCGGCGCGGTGCTCTGCGGTGTCGCCGGCGTCTACCTGCCGTGGTTCCAGTACCAGGAGCGGACCGTCTTCTCCTTCTACATGGTCGTGCTGGTGCCGTTCCTCTGCCTGGCCGTCGCCCAGCTGCTCGGCGCCATGCTCGGGCCGGAGGGCTGCCCGCCCCGGCGGCGCCGGCTCGGGGCGGCCGGGGCCGGTCTGATCGTGCTGGCGATCATGGGCTGCTTCGCCTTCTTCCACCCGCTCTACACCGCGGAGGTGATCCCGATGACGTCCTGGCAGGACCGGATGTGGTTCACCAGCTGGATCTGACACCGGTGCCGCTCGCGGCCCCGGGCGGCCAGCTGCTGCCGGTCACCCCGCTGCTCGGGGTGGTCACCGCCGTCCTGCTGGCCGCCGCCGTGGCGGTGGCGGGCCGGGGCCTGCTCGGCCACGGGCACGCGGTGCTCCGGGCCGGGCTGCGCGCGGTGGTGCAGCTGGCCGCCGTCGCGCTGGTGATCACCTGGGTGGTCGGCTCACCGTGGTGGTCGGCGGTGTTCGTGCTGCTGATGTTCGCGGTCGCGGTCCGGACCGCCGGGCGGCGGATCACCTCCGGGCCGGGCTGGGCCTGGGCGGCCGCGCCGATCGCCACCGGGGTGCTCCCGGTGCTCGCCCTGCTGCTCGCCGTCGGGCTGCTGCCGCCCGAGGGCCTCTCGCTCATCCCGGTCGCCGGCATCCTGATCGGCGGCGCGCTGACCGCCACCTCGCTGGCCGGCCGAAGGGCCCTGGACGAGCTGCGGCAGCGCCACGGCGAGGTGGAGGCGGCGCTCGCGCTGGGCTTCGAGGAGCGGGACGCCCGGTTGGAGATCTGCCGCACCGCCGCCGCGACCTCGCTCGTCCCGGCCCTCGACCAGACCCGGACCGTGGGGCTGGTCACGCTGCCCGGCGCCTTCGTCGGCATGCTGCTCGGCGGCGCCACCCCCGTCCAGGCGGGTGCGGTGCAGCTGTTCGTGCTGGTCGCGCTGCTGGCGGTGGAGTCGGTGGCGATCGTGGTGGTGCTGGAGCTGGTCGCCCGCGGGCTGGTGGACGCCGGGCCGGCCCCCGGCGGCGTCGGGTAGGCTTGACGGCGTTGAAGGGGAGTAGCCCTCCACCGGACCGTCGACATACTGGCCCCCGCGCGGGGCCCGGCGCCCGGGGCACGCGTCGACCACCGGCGTGCCGGCGAGACCTTCGGCCGCAGTGCTGTGAATTCCAACCAGTGCTGTCGGGCCGGAGCGACCCCTGACGGAGCTGCCGCGGCCGGACAGCCCGACCGAGGGAAACCGAACCCCCCATGAGTGTGACTGTCGCCGCGATCACCTTCGGCATCGTCTTCCTGGCCGAACTGCCGGACAAGACCGCGCTGGCCAGCCTGATGCTCGGCGCCAAGTACCGCGCGAGCCACGTGTTCGCCGGCATCGCCGCCGCCTTCGCCCTCCAGGTGGGCATCGCCCTGGTGGCCGGACACCTGCTCTCGCTGCTGCCGCACCGCTGGGTGGAGGGCGTCACCGGTGTGCTCTTCCTGGCCGGCGCCGCCATGCTGCTCTTCCACGGCGGTGACGAGGAGGACGGCCACGCCGCCAAGGAGCCGTCCGCCAACAGCTTCTGGAAGGTCGCGGGCGCCAGCTTCGTGGTCGTCGCGATCGCCGAGTTCGGCGACCTCACCCAGATCATGACCGCCAACCTGGCCGCCAAGTACGCCGACCCGCTCGCCGTCGGCCTCGGCGCCTGGCTGGCGCTCTGCGCCGTCGCCGGGATCGCCATCGTCGGCGGCCAGAAGCTGCTGAAGCACGTTCCGATGAGGATGATCATCCGGGTGGCGGCCGGCGTGATGGTGCTGATGGCCGGGGTGAGCATCTTCCGGGCGATCACCGGCTGACGCGTGGTCAGCAGCCCGGGTCGGCCTCCAGGACGGCCCGGGTCTTGGGCCCGTAGACGTTGTTCTCGCCCTTGATCCGGTTGTAGCGCTGGTAGTCGTTCAACACCGTCTGGGTCCAGTAGTCGAACGTGCCGGTGATGATCGACTTGTCGACGAGTCCGCAGTCGGCGGCCCACAGGCGCTGCTGCATGTCCTTGACGTCGGGTCCGGTCATGTTCAGCTGGAGCACCCGGACCGTCGGGGCCGCGCTGGGGGTCGGCGTGGGCGTGGGCGTCGGGGTGGGGGTCGGCGTCGGCGCGGGGGGCGCGGTGGTGGGCGCCGGGGCCGCGGGGGCGGGGGCCGAGGTCGGGGCCGCCGTCCGGGTCGGGCTCGGCTTGGCCGTCCGGGTGGGCGTCGGGCTCGGGGCGTCGCTGGTGGACGGCGGCGCGCTCGGGCTCGGCGGCGCCGGCGTGGTCGGGTCGACCGGTGCGGGCGCCAGCGTGGTGGACGGGGCCGGCTGCGCCTGGTGGCTCGGCTCGCCGGAGGGTGTCACCGCGTACGCCAGGCCGACGGTGAGCGTGAGGAGACCGGCGCCGGCCGCCACCAGCAGGCCCTTGCGGCGGGCGAGCGGGTTCTCCCCCGACTGCTCCGCCGCGCGACGGGCGGCCCGGCCGCCGGGCGCGCGCTCCGGGGCTCCGGCGCCGGCCGGGTGGTCGAACGGGAAGAAGCCGAGTTCGTCGCCGCCGTCCGGGGCGTGCCCCGGCTCCTCCTGGTACGGGGCCTGCGGGGGCGCGGGGGTGACGGGGGGCAGCACGGTGGTCGCGTAGGCGTCCGCGTCCGGGCCGGGCGGCGGGGTGACGGGTGGTCCGGCCGCTGCTCCGACGGGCGGTGCTCCGACGGCCGCTGCTCCGACGGGCGGGGTGGGCATCGGCGGCTGTGCGGCGGGGGCCTGACCGTACGGCGGCGCGACCGGCCCCTGGGCGTACGACTGCTGGACCGACTGCTGGGCCGGGTACTGGTGCTGGGCAGCCTGCTGGGCCGGGTGCTGGACCACGCCCTGGACCGGGTTCTGGACCGGCGGCAGCACGGTGGTGCCGAACGGGTCCGCCGAAGCGCCGCCCGCCGGGGAGTCGGCGACCCGGCCGACGGCCTGCGGCACGTACGGCCGCACCAGCGGCGGGCCTTCGAGGTGCGGCAGGACGGCGGTCTCGGTCAGGCCCGGATCCGGGAGGCACCGGCACCCGGCGGAGCGTGCGGTGCCGCACGTCGGGCAGTGCTGGTCCGGCATCGGCCGGCCCTCCTCGGTCTCGGATCGGTTCGCGGGCCCTCGGGCGGACTCGACGCGTGCGCCCGGACGTGTGGTGCCGGGGGCGATCGCGCCTGATTATGCAGGACGTTTCCCGGGGGAGACAGGGGCGTCGGGCCCGCTCCGGTGGTGTTGTGCCGGTTGGTGGTGAATCCGACGTGTTGAACGGTCAGCGAGCGCCGGTCGTCCCCCGGATGGCCCACGTTCTTGCGTTCGGCTCAACTGCGCGGAGCAAACCGGGGCATTTCTGACAGCATGGTGAGCTGGGAGTGATCGTCAGCACGGACCCCGGCCGACCGGGGTCCGCGGCCCAAGGCCCGCGACCCCACGGAGACCCCATGACGGATCCGATCGCCGCGTCAGACCCGCGCCCGGTGAGCGAGCCGGGCCCGCCGGAGGTCAACGCTCCCAACCTCTGGGTGCCGATCAGTGCCCTGCTGCTGGCGATGCTGCTCGCCGCGCTCGACCAGACCATCGTGTCGACCGCGCTGCCCACCATCGTCAGCGACCTCGGCGGCCTGGAGCACCTCTCCTGGGTGGTCACCGCCTACATGCTGGCCTCCACGGCGGCCACCCCGTTGTGGGGCAAACTCGGCGACATGTACGGCCGGAAGCGCTTCTTCCAGGCCTCGATCGTGATCTTCCTGCTGGGCTCGGTGCTCTGCGGCGTCTCCCAGGACATGGGCGAGCTGATCGCCTTCCGCGCGCTCCAGGGCCTGGGCGGCGGCGGGCTGATGGTGCTTTCGCAGGCGATCGTCGGTGACCTGGTCTCACCCCGGGACCGCGGCAAGTACCAGGGCGTCTTCGGTGCCGTCTTCGGCGTCACCAGCGTGCTCGGCCCGCTGCTCGGCGGCCTCTTCGTGGACAACCTCAGCTGGCGCTGGGTCTTCTACATCAACCTGCCGATCGGCGTGGCCGCCCTGGTGGTGATCGCCGCCGTGCTGCACGGGGCGGAGGAGAAGCGGCGGCACCGGATCGACTACCTCGGCACCGTGCTGATCGCCGCGGTGGCGACCTGCCTGGTGCTGATGACCTCGCTCGGCGGCACGACCTGGGCGTGGGACTCCTGGCAGATCGTCGGCCTCGGCGCCCTGGGCCTCGTCCTCCTGGTCGCCTTCGTCCGGGTCGAACGGACCGCCGCCGAACCGGTGCTCCCGCTGCGGCTGTTCCGCTCGCGGACGTTCAGCCTGGTCGCCGTCATCTCCTTCGTGGTCGGCTTCGCGATGTTCGGCGCGCTCACCTACCTGCCGACCTTCCTCCAGGTGGTGATGCAGGTCTCGCCGACCCTGTCCGGCATCCACATGCTGCCGATGGTGCTCGGCATGCTGCTCACCTCGATCGGCTCCGGCCAGATCGTCGCCCGCACCGGCCACTACCGGGTCTTCCCGATCGCCGGAACGGCCGTCACCACGGTCGGCCTGCTGCTGCTCTCCCGGCTGGACGAGAACAGCAGCACCTTCGAGATGAGCTGCTACTTCCTCGTCTTCGGCCTCGGCCTGGGCCTGGTGATGCAGGTGCTGGTGCTGATCGTGCAGAACTCCGTCGGCTACCGGGACCTGGGCGTGGCCACCGCCGGCGTCACCTTCTTCCGCTCCATCGGCGCGTCCTTCGGCGTCTCCGTCTTCGGCACCGTCTTCGCGTCGGGGCTGCGGGACCGGCTGCCGGACGCCCTGGCGGGAATCCCGCTGCCGCCGGGGTTCGACCCCGGGGTGATCACCTCCGACCCGCGGGTGATCACCCGGCTGCCGGCCGACGCTCAGGCCGGCGTCCACCACGCGTACGCCGAGTCGATCACCCGCGTCTTCCTGTACGCCGTCCCGGTCGCCCTGGTCGCCTTCGTGCTCTCGCTCTTCCTGCGCGAACAGCAGCTCCGCTCGACGGTGACCGCGCCCGACCTCAGCGAGTCGATCGGCCTCAACCCCGTCGAGCGGTCCTCGCTGGACGAGATCGCCCGCGCCCTCTCGGTGCTGAGCACCCGGGAGGCCCGGCGGGACCTGTTCCGGCGGATCACCGCCGCCGCCGGGCTCGACCTCAAACCCGCCTCCAGCTGGCTGCTGCTGCAGATGCACCACCAGGGCTCGGTCGAGCCCGCCGAACTGGCCGAGCGCCGGATCGTCCCGATCGCGGTGGTGGAGGAGGCCGTCCGGGAGGTGGAGGGCCGGGGGCTCGCCCTGCGGACGGGCGGGCTGCCGCTGCGGCTCACCGAACCGGGCGAGGCGGCGGCGCTGCGGCTGGTGGCGGCGCGGCGCGCGCAGCTCTCGGAGCTCCTCGGGGACTGGGACGAGAAGCAGTACGCGGACCTGGCCGACCTGCTCACCCGGCTCTCCGCCGCGCTCTGCGCCGACCAGCGGGACAAGCCCGACCGGGTCGGCCACGAGCCCCCGTACCAGGGGGAGGGGCGCTCGTTCTGAGCGGCTCCCGGCCACGCCGCAGCGGCCGGCGGCCACGGCGCCGTCACCTCGCCGGACCGGACGATTCCTAAGCCATCCCGGCCGGTTCCTCATCGACGCGGTTCGGGACCCGCCGTGAGGATGGTGGCCAGTTACCGGTCCACAACCACATGGGGGAGAGAGTGACCGCGGCCATAACCCCGCGCCGGGCGGACGACTCGGGCGACCTGAAGAACTACCTGCTGGACAGCTCCGACCTGGAGAAGATCCCCGGCCTGGTGCGCAGCGAGTCGGTCAGCCAGGAGGAGTGCTACCGCCTCATGGTGGAGGGCACCAAGGAGACCTACACCCACGAGGAGGTCTTCGGCCAGTACTGCTCGCTCGGCGAGTACATCGACGTGCCCTACGACGTCGTGTTCGAGTACGCGGCCAACGTGCACTCCATGGAGGAGTGGACGTTCAGCGTCCGGGACCTGCGCCACGTTGGCGGCGGCCTCTACCGGGGCACCGAGGCCATCCAGCCGAACACCGAGATCTTCATCCGCGCGGACGTGATGAAGGGGCCGGAGCACGGGCTGGTGTTCTACCCGTGTGCCTGGGACCAGGGCAAGGAGCTCTGGATGCGGTACTACTTCACGTTCATCGACGCGACCCGGACGCTCAACCGCCCCGGCACCATCGTGCTGTGGACCAACTGCAAGCACCCGTACTACGACCGGTCCGTCACCGACGTCCCCGACTACATCGCCGAGGGCCGGGCGCGCACCGACCGCTACTGGGTGGGCGACATCTGGCCGAACTTCGACGCCATCCACCGCATCGAGACGGCCAACCTGAAGCGCATCCTGGAGCACCGCTTCGGCACCGGCCCGGCGAACGGCTGACGTCATGGCGACTGATCCGAACGCTCGCCCCGGCCGGCAGGCGCAGATCGTCGACGTGGTGAGCTTCCTGCCGGAGCGCGTGGTCTCCAACGCCGACGCGCAGGGCGCCGGGGACGACCTGGGCGACCACGCGTTCTTCCGCGGTGTCGCGGAGCGCCGGTTCGCCTCGCCCGACCACAGCTCCGCGGAGCTGGGGGCGGCGGCCTGCGCCAAGCTCCTCGACCGCACCGGGCTGGCCGCCGACGAGGTCGACCTCATCATCTACAACTGCATCTTCAACGACACCTTCTGGCCGGGCATCGGTTCGGCGGTGCAGTCGTCGATCGGCGCGTCCCGCGCCACCGTCCTCCAGCTCGACACCAGCTGCTGCTCCTGGCTGTCGGGGCTGCGCACCGCCAAGGCGTTCGTGGAGTCCGGCGTCCACCGCAACGTCATCGTCCTGACGGTGACCAACTTCGTCTCGCGGCTGCCGGAGTTCCAGAGCTCCAACCGCTCCCGGGTGCTGGGCGACGGCGCCACCGCCACCCTGGTGGCTCCCGGCCGCGCGAGCATCCTCTCCGCGTACGAGCGCTCGCACGGTGAGAACTACGGTCTGCTGCGCTTCGAACCGGAGCTGGTCGACGGGGTGTTCCGCAACTACTGGGAGCGCGGCTGCGGGCCGATCACGGTGAACTTCACCAAGGAGCGGCTGGAGGCCATCCGGGAGAACTCCATGAGC
This sequence comes from Kitasatospora sp. NPDC127111, assembly GCF_042677465.1. Lineage (NCBI taxonomy): Bacteria > Bacillati > Actinomycetota > Actinomycetes > Kitasatosporales > Streptomycetaceae > Kitasatospora > Kitasatospora sp. NPDC127111. The sequence goes on along the minus strand of NZ_JBHXTG010000038.1, from coordinate 29,314 downwards.
CTGGTGCCCCAGGCCGTGGGCGCCAGCCTGGCCGAGGCGGGACTGACCGCCGAGGACGTCTCGCTCCTGATCACGCACCAGCCCAACGAGGACTTCCTCGCCGAGTGGCGCAAGCGGTGCGGCATCGACGTGGCCCGGACGCACGACACCCTGGCGAAGTACGGCAACCTCTTCGCCGGCTCCATCCCGGTCACGGTCGCGGACGCCCTGGACCACGGTCTCATCAAGGACGGTGACGTCCTCGCGTTCGGCACCTTCGCCAACGGCGGAGACCTGGTGAGCGCGATGACCGTGCGCTGGCAGGGGAACCGATGACGGGGCCGACGGCGCCGGGCGCGGGCGGGCCGGGCGCCGCCACGGTCGCCGACACCCTGGTCACGGTGCTGCGCGACTGGGGCGTGCGCCACGTCTTCGGCGTCAGCGGCGCCAACGTCGAGCACCTGCACGACGCCATCCACCGGCTGGGCCGCGGGCGGCTCACCTCGGTCCTGGCCCGCCGCGAGGACGGGGCCGCCTTCATGGCCGACGGGCACGCGCGGGTGCACCGCACCCTGGGCGTGTGCTGCTCGACCTCCGGTGGCGCCCTGGTCAACCTGGCCGTCGGGCTGGCGGAGTCCTACGCGGAGTCCGTCCCGGTGCTCGCGCTGGTCGGACAGCCCCCGCAGGCACTGGCCGGGAAGGGCGCGTTCCAGGACGGCTCGGGCATCGGGCGGACGGTGGACTCCGAGCGGCTGCTCTCGGCCGTCACCAAGCACACCGTGACGCTGACCGGTCCGGAGCGGTTCTGGGAGGAGATGGCCGACGCGGCCCGCACCGCGCTGTCCGGGCGGCCCGGCCCGGTGGCGGTGCTGCTGCCCCGCGACGTCTTCGAACTGACCGTGCCGGAGCGCCCGGCCGACTGGCCGTCCGCACTCGACGACCTGGTCACGCCGACCGAGGCGGACCCGGGCGAGGTGCGTGCGCTGTTCGACGCGCTGCGGCGGGCACGGCGGCCCGTGGTGCTGCTGGGGCACGGCGTGCGGCGCAGCGCCGACCGGGAGGCGGTGGTGGACTTCGTGCGCGCGGCGCGGCTCCCGGTCGCCGTCACCATGTCGGCACGCGCCGAGTTCCCCAACTCCGATCCGCTGTACCTGGGAGTGGCCGGCGTGGTGGGCCACCCCTCGGTGCACGCCGTGCTGCGGGACGCCGATCTGGTCGTCGCGATCGGTGCCGGCCTCAACGCGATGACCCGGGGCCCGCTGGGCGACCTTTGCGGGGACCGCGTCGCGGTGGTCAACATCGACCCGGGCGAAGCCCGCCGCGCGGTGTCGCCCGGGCTGGTGGTGCGGGCGGACGCGGGCCTGGTGGCGCGGCGGCTGCTCGAACTGCTGCGCCAGGAACCCTTCCAGGCGGCCGAGCTGACCGGATACCGGCGCACCCGCTACCGGCCGCGGCTGGCACCCGGGCTCGACCCGACCCCGGTCGGCGGCGACCTGCGGCAGAGCGAGGCCATCGCCGCGCTGCGCGCCTGGCTCCCGGCCGAGGGGCACCTGGTGCTGGACGCGGGCAACTGCGCGTCCGCGGCGATCCACCTCAGCGACGTGCCCGACGGCGTCAGCTCCACCATCGCGCTGGGCGCGGGCGGCATGGGGTACAGCCTCGGCGCGGCCGTCGGTGCCCAGCTGGGCTCCGGCGCGGGCGCCCGCACCGTGGTGATCTGCGGGGACGGCGCGTTCCTGATGAACGGGCTGGAGGTGCACACCGCCGTCGATCTGCGGCTGCCCATCCTCTACGTGGTCTTCAACAACGCCATGCACGGCATGTGCGTGACCAGGCAGCAGACGTACTTCGACTCGCGGATCGAGTCCGTCCGCTACGCGCCGGTGGACATCGCCACGGTGGCGCGCGGACTCGGCGGCCCGGACCGGCTCTGGGTGGCGAGCGTCGACACCCGTGAGCAGCTCGACGAGGCCCTCGCCGACTACGCCGTCAGCGCCGGCGGGGCCGCCGGGCACGCTCTGCCGGGGCTGCTGGAGCTGCGGCTCTCCCGCGAGGAAGTGCCGCCGTTCACGCCGTTCCTGCCCCTCGACGAGCCGACGGTCGACGCGGACGAGGCGGTGGCCGACGTGGAGGAGGCGGTGGCCGACGCGCACGGGGCGGGGGTGCCGGCGGCCCGCGAGGAGCTGCGGGTCTGACCGGCACGGTCCGGGTCCGAGCGGTCCGGGTCCGAGCGGTCCGGGTCCGAGCGGTCAGGGTCCGACTGGTCAGGGTCCGAGCGGTCCGGGTCCACGGCGGTGTGTCCCGTGGACCCGGGCTACGGCACGGGGTGGACCGCCTGTCCGTGGGGGCTCGGGATGCTGTCCCGGTACTCGCCCGGTGGCACCCCCCACCACTTGCGGAAGGCCAGGTGGAAGCCGACGGAGCTGCGGTAGCCGACCGTCGCCGGGATGACGGACAGGGCGAGGTCGGTCTCCCTGAGCAGCCGGGCGGCCTCCCGCATCCGGCGGGCGGTCAGATGCCGGCCGGGGCTCTCGCCGACCAGCTCCCGGAAGGCCGCGGTGAACGCGGACCGGGACATCCGGGCCTCGCGGGCCAGCAGGTCGACCGTCCACGGCTCGTGGTAGCGGCCGGCGACGGCCGTCAACGCGCGACCTATCCCGGGGTGGACCAGCGCCCGCAGCGCCGGGTAGCCGTCGGCCAGCCGCTTGGCCGCCTCGCCGTGCAGCGCCAGCCGGAGCGCCAGCACCAGGGCGGTCTCGAAGCCGCGCAGACTGATCAGCCGGCGTTCCCCCGGGCCGCCGTGGTGCTTGGCGGCCAGCGCCGCCAGCGTGTGGAAGAGCAGCGGCTCCCGCCGTACGGCGTTCCGGTCCAGCACGATCATCGGTGGCAGTGCCCGGTACAGCGCGGACCTGCCGACGGCGTTGCACAGCAGGTCGCCGCAGAGCATCTCGGTCTCGGGACCGGGGCCGCCGGGCAGCCGCACCACCCCGGACGTCTCGGACCTCGCGCCGGACCGCGCGGCCGCCAACGGCAAGGCCTCCCGGCCGGGCCGGTCGGCGATGGTGTGCGGCGCACCCCACGGGAAGATCGCGAGGTCGCCGCGCTGCAGTAAGGAGCTGCGTAAGTGCACGGCGGCGGCGGGGAGTTCGACCTCGTCGGCGAGGGTCACCCAGCAGCTGCCCTCGACCAGGTAGTGCAGCACCGTGCCGCCCGCGGCCGGGCCACGGACGGCCCAGGGCGCCCCCACGCGCCAATGGCTGTGGACGGCGCCCTCCAACCGGAGCGAGGCGAGCAGCTCGCCGATTACGTCCGCCATGTCTCCTGTCCCCCCGACCCAGGTTACTGCCGAACGCGACCGCCTTTCATCGCGAAGCTTTCGGAATGTTCCGCAGTGTGGCCGGTTCTGTTCTGATCGAGGGTCGGGACCGGTGAACGTCCGACAGTCGTCGCGTCCGGCCCGCGGTGACGTCGTGCCAGGTGTGCCGGGTCGGCGTGAGCGCGGGCCCGCTGCCGGTGGGGCGGCAGCGGACCAGGGGGCCACCCTCGGGGCGGCCGGGGGTGACGGGGGTCCGGCGGTGGTGCTCGGCAGGGGACGGGCGGGTGGAGCGGGTCAGGTCAGCAGCGGGTCAGGTCACCAGCGGGTCGGGTCACCAGCGGGTCGGGTCACCAGCGGGTCGGGTCAGCAGCGGGTCAGGCCGGTGAAGCGGGTCAGGTCGACCGCGGAGGCCGTCTTCGCCTCGCCGGGGGCCAGGACGCCGAGGCACTGGCCGTACGAGCTGCCGAACGTGGAGAAGTTGACCTGGACCCGCTGCTCGGTGCCGCAGCCGTTGGTGACCCGAACGGTGGTGCCCAGGAAGCTGCTGACCTGGGCGGTCACGCAGCTGGGCGCCGGCTCGGCCGAGGCGGGAACGGCGTTCGCCATTCCCTGACCAGATACGGCGAGCGCGATTCCGCCCAGGACGACGGCAGTGGCCTTGGTCATCGTGCGCATTTCCGGTGTGCTCCTCGCGGATTGGCCGGCGGCCCGGTCGGCCGTCGGATTCCATCCATTACGCAGTGCCGCCCGCGGGAATGGCAGAGGGGCCGCCCATCTTGGCACCTTCCTGCGGAATCCCTTGCGCCGAAGCCCGGTGACGCCCCGATTCCGGGGAATTCCCGGGGCGGTGTGCGGGTGCGTACGGGAAAAGGGGGCGGCGCCGCGCCGGATTCGGTCCGGGGGAGGGCCGCGGGAGGCGGACCCGAATTCCCGTCCGGCGTAATGCCCGCGGGCATTGCTCCGGCTTTTGTTCGGGTCACGCTGCCCCGGTCGTGCTGTCCTGGTCGTGCTGCCTCGGCCGTGCTGCCTTGGTCGTGTCGCCTCGGCCGTGCCGTCTGGCCGTGCTGTCCCGGTCGTAGGGCCTGGTCGTTCTGCTCAGGGGGCGTCGAACCAGCGCGGGGTGTCGAGCCGGAACGGGTTGCCGGGGGCGAGCGTGCGCAGGTCCGTCTCCAGTGCGCGCAGCCGGTCCTCGCCGAGCGTGTCGGACCACTGGGCGCGCAGCTCGTCGAAGATCCGGGCGGAGCGGGTGAGGGAGTCCACCCCGCGCGCGGTCAGCCGGACCACCTTGCGGCGGGCGTCGGCCGGGTCGCTGCCGCGTTCGACGTAGCCGAGCCGTTCGAGCTGCTCGACGGTCTTGCCAGCGGCCTGCTTGGAGACTCCGAGGCGGCGGCCGAGCTCGACGGCGGTGGTGCCGTCCGGGCCGATCGCCTGGAAGACGAAGCCGTGCATCGGTCGGAGGTCGGGGTGGCCCTCGCGGGCGAGCCGCTCGTGCAGCTCGTCGATGATCATCCGGAACGCGAGCAGGAGGCGCAGCGGCAGCTCGTAGCCGGGGGGCGCGGGTTCGCTTGACACGATAGACAACCTCATTGACCATATGGACAACTTCATTGTCCATCTTAGGGGGTTGTCCACCATGTCCGTGATCCGCAGTGCCGACGCCCGTCGCACCGAGACTCCCAACGGGGTCATGACCACCCACGCCTCGCCCACCCAGGGCGGCGCGGGGCTCGCGCTCTGGCACGTCGACATGCTGCCCGGTCGGGTAGGACCGCTGCACGCCATGGACACCGAGCAGGTCTGGACGTTCCTGACCGGAGAGGCCCGGATCGAGCTCGGCGGCGAGCCGTTCACCGTGGGGGCGGGCGACACGGCCGTCCTGCCGGCCGACATCGCCCGGCAGATCCGTACCGAGGGAGGGTTCACCGCGGTGGTCGCCTCGCCGACCCCGTCGGTGGCCTACAACCCGGACGCCGTCACCCCGGAGGGCGCCTGCGGCCTCGCGCCGCGCGACGACGAGCGCGTCGCCCCGCCGTGGGTCCTCTGACCGGACGGAACTCCTCCGGGGCGCACCGCACTTCGGCCCGGCGTCCGGCCCGGCGCTTCGGGACGGTCGGCGGTCTCCGATCGGGGCGTTCCACGGGCGCCGCGGAGGCGGCTCGCCCCGGGGCTCCGCGCGGCCCCGCACCCGGCCGGGGCGTCAGGTGTAGGAGACTGCTCGCACGTGAACAGGGCCGGGGCCCGTGCTGGCCCCGGCGGACGAGGAGGTGCGGCGTGTCCGTCGTGAAGATCAACGTGCTGACCGTTCCGGCCGAGCAGCGGGCCGAGCTGGAGAAGCGGTTCGCCGCGCGGGCCGGGGCCGTGGAGAACTCGGACGGCTTCGAGTGGTTCGAGCTGCTCCGCCCGGTCGAGGGGACCGACCAGTACCTCGTCTACACCCGCTGGCGCAGCGAGGACGACTTCAAGGCCTGGATGGAGGGCCCGATGCAGGCCGCCCACCGCCAGGGCCCGCCGGCCGGCGAGGGCGAGGCGCCGAAGCGCCCGGCGGCGACCGGTTCCACGCTGTGGTCCTTCGAGGTCGTCCAGTCGGCCGGCCCGAAGGCCTGAGACCCGGCCGACTGGCCCTGCCGGCCTGGCCTGTTCGGTCTGACCGGTCTGACCGGTCTGACCGGCCTGGCCGCCCGGCCCGCCCGGCCGACCCGGCGCGCCCCGGAACCCTCCGGGGCGCGCCGCCGCGCGGGTCCCCGGCCCGCGGCGAAGGGGCGGTCGCGGCGGGCGTCGTGCAGGCCCTCGCCCCGCCAGAGCAGTTGGTCCAGCATCACCTTCGCCGAACCCTCCGGGCCCTCCGGGTCGAGGAGCGTGCCGTCGGGGCCGAACAGCAGGTGGTAGCGGGGGAAGGACACGTGGTTGCGGACCGTGTGGGCGTTCACCTCGTTGAAGACCTGCCGCAGTTGCTCGATCGCCAGCGGGCCGCCGCTGGCACCGCTGTAGCCGACGAACCCGATCGGCTTGGCCTGCCACTCGCTGAAGTGCCAGTCGATGGCGGCCTTCAGGGCGGCCGGGAAGCCGCGGTGGTGGTCGGGCGTCACCACGACGATCGCGTCGGCGGCGTCGAGCCGCCGGGTCAGCTCGGCCATCCCGGCGGGCCGGGTCAGGTCGGGCTGCACCGCCGGCGGCACGGAGGGCAGCTCCAGCGGGATCTCGAAGTCCGCCAGGTCGATCAGGTCGATCGCGAACTCGCCGTGCCGCAACGCCTGTTCGGCGAACCGGTTCGCCACCACCGGGCCGAAGCGGCCGTTCCGGACCTGCCGGTGATCACGGCGAGGTTCAGGCGCTCATCGGACATGGTCGTGCTCCTCGGGAGGGGTGACGGGGTGGCCGGCCACCGGTCGGGCCGGACGGCTCCAACTTGCCGGGAACGCCGAGGCGGAGGGAGGCCGGGCGGAGCGTTTAGTGGGAGGGCCACGATCGCGTGGGGGCCGGGCGTTGCGTTCGCCGGGTGAGCGGCAACGAGCTGGGCTTCTTCCTGCGCCTCCGCCGTGAGGCCGTCACGCCGGCCGAGGTGGGGCTGCCCGCCGGACCGTGCCGCCGTACGCCCGGGCTGCGCCGCCGTACGCCCGGTCTGCGCCGCGCGGAGCTGGCGACCATCGCCGGGCTCAGCGTCGAGTACCTCACCAGGCCGGAACAGGGCCGGGACCGGCGGCCGTCGGCGCCGGTGCTGTCCGCGCTGGCGGACGCGCTGCGGCTCACCACCGCCGAGCGGGTCCATCTGCACCGGCTGGTCAAGGCGGCCGACCCGGGCTTCAGTCGCACCGGCGGGGCCGGCCCGAACCGGGCGGTGCGGCCCACCGTGCGGGCGCTGCTCGACCGGCTGGAGCCGGCCCCCGCCCCGGTGGTCAACCGGCTCGCCGAGGTTCTCGCCCGCACCGAGGGGTACCGGCGGTTGGCCGGGCCGGTCGGCCTGCTGGACGGCGGGCGGCCGAACCTCGCGCGGTTCGTCTTCACCGACCCGCGGGCACGCGAGGTCTACCCGGACTGGGAGCGGGTCGCCGACGGACGAGCAGGCGGGCCGCCCCAAGCAGGGGCCGGGCCGGTCCGACCCCCACATCGCCGCGCTGAGGGACGAGTTGACGACCCTCTCCCGCGGGGCCGAGTTCACCGGGCGGCTGGAGTCCCTGCCGGGGCTGCCGAGGGCGAACGGGCTCACCCGGCTGGTCCATCCCGAGGCGGGGGAGCTGAGGCTCGGCTACGAGACGCTGGAACTGCCCGTGGACGACGACCAGCGGCTCCTCGTCCACCTGTCGGCGGACGAGGCGACCGCCGCCGCGCTCGACCGGCTCACCGGCCGTCGCCCGGGGGCGCTGCGGGCGGTGTGACGCCGGTCGGCCGGGCCTGGTCCTTTTACGGCCTGCTCGTCGGACCCGTCGGGTTCGGCGGGTTCGTCGGCTCTGCAGGCTCCGGAGGGTTCGTTGGCTCCGGCGGGTTCGGCGGCTCCGCAGGCTCCTGCGGAGGCTCGAAGCCGACCGGTGCGGCGAAGGCGGCGCGGCGGCTGGCGCGGCGGAGGGCGCGCAGGACCGGGGTGCCGAGGGTGAGGCAGAGGGTGACGGTGAGGGCGGCGCGGGGGAGGTCCCAGCCGAGCGACGTGGTGAGGCAGTAGGCGGCGAACCGGACCAGGTTGGCGGAGACCTGGTCCCCGGGGACGAAGGAGATCGAGCTGCCGAGGCCGGCGATGTAGGGCCAGCCCTGGAGGTTCATGATCGTGCCGTAGAGGACGGAGGCCAGCGCCCCGTACCCGGCCAGCAGGACGAGTTCGCGGCGGCCGCGCAGGCCCGCGGCGCCGGGGAGCAGACCCGCACCGAGGCAGACCCACCCCATCGCGAGCATCTGGAACGGCAGCCAGGGTCCCACCCCGCCGGTCAGCAGGGCGGAGGCGAACATCGACAGCGAGCCGAGCACGAAACCGAACCCCGGGCCGAGCACCCGTCCGGCCAGCACCATCAGGAAGAACATCGGCTCCAGCCCGGCCGTCCCCGCCCCGAGCGGCCGCAGGGCGGCACCCGCGGCGGCCAGCACGCCGAGCAGGGCGACCGACTTGGCGTCCAGGCCGGGTGCGCCGCCGCCCGCCCGGCGGCCCTCGGAGATCTGGGCGATCACGACGGCCAGCAGCAGCGGCAGGAGCAGTGCGAACAGCCAGGGGGCGTCGGTGGAGTGGCCGACCAGGGCGGAGTCGGTGGCGGCGAGCAGCGGCCAGCCGAAGGCGGCCACGCCGACCAGTGAGGTGAGCAGCAGCGTCGCGACCGAGCGGCGGCCGAGCGGGACGGGGCGGGTCATCCGGTGCTCCCGTCGAGGGCGCGCTCGACCTGGTGGACGGTGAGCCAGGGGGAAGGGGCGAGGATCTTGGCGACCTGCGGGGCGAAGGCGGGCGAGGAGACCACCACCTCGGGCGTCGGGCCGTCCGCGACGATCTCGCCCTCGGCCAGGATCACCGTGCGGTGGGCGAGTTCGGCCGCCAGCTCGACGTCGTGGGTGGCGAGCAGGACGGCGTGGCCCTCGGCCGCGAGCGCGCGCAGGATCTCCACCAGGCGGGCCTTGGCGGCGTAGTCGAGGCCGCGGGTCGGCTCGTCGAGCAGCAGCAGCGGGGGCCGGGCGGTGAGGACCACGGCCAGGGCCAGGGTGAGCCGCTGGCCCTCGGAGAGGTCGCGCGGGTGGGCGGAGTCCGCGATGCCGGGCAGCAGCCGTTCGACCAGGGCGCGGCAGGTGCCGGGGGCGGCGCCCGCGTCGCCGTCGGCGGCGGCGCACTCGGCGGCGACGCTCTCCCCGTACAGCAGGTCGCGCGGGTCCTGCGGGACGAGGCCGACCTGGCGGATGAGCTCGGCGGGCCGGGTGCGGTGCGGGGCGAGCCCGCCGACCCGGACGCTGCCGCCGGCGGGCGCGTGCAGGCCGACCAGGGCGCCGAGCAGGGTGGACTTGCCCGCACCGTTGCGGCCCATGAGGGCGGTGATCTCGCCGCGGTGGAGGGCGAGGTCGACGCCGCGCAGGGCGGGGACGGGGCCGCGCCGGACGGCGAGGCGGTCGGTGGTGGCGATGGGGGTGGTGGCGATGGGGGTGGTGGCGCCCTCGGTCCGGCTGACGGGCGCGGCGTCGCCTTCGGCCCCGGTCGCGGCGACGGGGGCGGGGGCGGGGGCGGGGGCGGTTCGGGCGGTGTCGGAGGGGTGCCGGCCGTCCAGCCGGGTCCGCAGGCCGGCGGCCTTGCGGCGGGCGTCGCGGACCGAGAGCGGCAGCGGGTGCCAGCCGGCGAGCCGGCCGAGGCCGACGACCGGCGGGTGGACGGGGGAGTGCGCCATCACCTCGGCGGGCACGCCGAGGACGGGCGGCGCGCCGGGGGTGAGCAGCAGGACCTGGTCGGCGTACTGCACGACCCGCTCCAGCCGGTGCTCGGCCATCAGCACGGTGGTGCCGAGGTCGTGGACCAGCCGCTGCAGCACGGCCAGCACCTCCTCGGCGGCGCCCGGGTCGAGGGCCGAGGTGGGCTCGTCCAGGACCAGGACGCGCGGGTGGACGGTGAGCACCGAGCCGATCGCGACGCGCTGCTGCTGGCCGCCGGAGAGTGAGTTGAGGGCGCGGTCGCGCAGGTCGGCGAGGCCCAGCAGGTCGAGCGTCTCCTCGACCCGGCGCCGCATCACGTCCGGCGGCAGGCCCAACGACTCCATACCGTAGGCGAGTTCGTCCTCGACCGTGTCGGTGACGAAGTGCGCCAGCGGATCCTGGCCCACCGTGCCGACCAGGTCGGCGAGTTCGCGGGGCCGGTGCTCGCGGGTGTCGCGCCCGCCGACGGTGACCCGGCCGTGCAGCACGCCGCCGGTGAAGTGCGGGACGAGACCGTTGACCGTGCCGAGCAGGGTGGACTTGCCGGAGCCCGACGGGCCCACCAGCAGGCAGAGTTCGCCCTCCGGAACGGTCAGGTCGACACCGCTGAGGGCCGGGGTGTCGGCGTCGGCGTACTGGACGGAGACCTGCTCGAAGCTGATCACGAGGCCCTCCGGGGCGGGTGCGGGGCGGCGAACGCCGGGACCAGGCCGATGAGTACGGCGAGGACGGCGGCCAACGGCAGGGTGGGCGCGGTCGGCGGGACGACGGTGGGGGCGAAGGCGGCCGGGTCGTGGGCGGAGAGCCAAACGGTCAACCCGGCGACGGCGGCGCCGGATCCGGCGGTCAGCCACTCGGGAAGAGCCCACGGGTCGGGCCGGTAGCGCGTCCTGACGGAGCGTCGGCTGCCGAGCAGGAGGCCCGTGAAGGCGGCGGCCAGCCCGAGCAGCAGGACGGGCAGCGCCCAGCCGGCACCACCGGCGGTCAGCAGCCCGTACGCGGCGAGGCAGATGCCGAGCAGGCCGGCCAGGGTGAGCGCGGCCGTGGTGCGGGCCAGGCGGGGCGGGACGTGGGCGGTGCGGCCGAAGCCGCGGGTGTCCATGGCGGCGGCCAGCGCCACCGAACGTTCCAACGCGCCCTCCAGCACGGGGAGGCCGACGCTCAGCACGGCGGCGATGCCCCGGTCGGACCGCCCGCGCAGGCGGCGGGCGGCGCGCAGCCGCCGGACGTCGGCGACCAGGTTGGGCGCGAAGGTCATCGCCACCACGACGGCCACGGCCGCCTCGTAGAGCGCGCCGGGGAGGGCGCGCAGCAGCCGGGCCGGGCTGGCGAGGGCGTTCGCGGCGCCCACGCAGACCAGCAGGGTGGCCAGCCGCAGCCCGTCGTAGAGCGCGGCGAGCAGACCCTCCAGGGTGACCGGGCCGCCGATCCGCACGCCCTGCGCCCAGGCGGGGAGCGGCACTTCGGGGAGGGTGAAGAGCACGTGCGTGCCCGGGACCGGCGAACCGAGCAGCACCGCGAAGACCAGCCGGATGCCGAGCACCAGCAGCCCGAGCCGCAGGAACGCGCCGTACGAGCGCGACCAGGGCGCATCCCCGCGCCGGGCGGCCACCACGTAGCCGGCGACGGCGGCGAGCAGGAGCAGGAGCAGCGGGTTGGTGGTCCGGGTGGCCGCCGCCCCCAGGCCGAGCGCCCACAGCCACCAGGCCCCGGGGTGCAGTCGGCGGGGACCGGCGGGCGGGCGGCGGGTGCGGGCGGTGCGGGGCGGGCCGGCGGCGCGGGGTGTGGTCACGGCGGAAGGGGTCCAGGTCGGTGGGGGCCGGAGTGGGAAGTCGGACCGGCCGACTTCCTGCTCCGGGCTCGGTCGGGCGAAGGCGAATATGTAGACCGGTCGCCATATGTAGACCGATCGGTATAAGTAGACCGGTCGGTATAAGTGGACCGGTCTACATATTCGGTCGCGGATCAGCGGACGCCGTCACGGATCAGCGGCGGCGGCGCGCTTGCCAGACGGCGCCCGCGGCCAGGGCGGCCACGAGAACGGCGCCGCCGGCCACACCGAGGTCCGGTCCGCTGGTGCCGGGCGAGGCGTCGGTGCCGGACGCGGCCGCGTTGGCGGTGGGAGTGGCCCCGGGGCCGCCGGTGGCTCCCTTGCCCGAGCCGGCGCCCGCCGGGGGCTGGTCCGCGGCGCCGAGCTGCTCCGCGCACCCCGACCGTGGGTAACCGGCGATGGCGCAGAGCAGCCCGTTGGTGTCGTACCGCAGCGGCGGCGCGACCGTTGCCAGCACCTCGGCCGAGCTGGCCCGGGTGGGGACGACCGCGCAGGCGGTGCGCGGCCCGGGCGGGTTCTCGCCGGCCGCGTCGGCCGCAGTGCCGAAGTCCAGGACGACGGCCACGCGCTTGCGCCCCTGCTGCTCGGGCGTCCCGCCGCAGACGGCCGCGAAGTCCCCGGCCGTACCGGGCCGCGCGGCGTCCCGGCCGCCGTCCGGGCTGACGGCGAACCGCCACCCGTCCACGGCCCCGTCCGGCGGCACGTACACGGCGGGCCCCTGCTGCTGATAGGCCCAGGTGCCCTCGGACCACTTCCAGAACGACCAGTACCGGTACCCGGAGGCTGCCGCGGGTGCCGCCCCGATCATCAGCAGGATCAGCACCCCCGCGACCACCCCGGCAGCGAACCGGACCACCGCGGGAGCGACCCACCGGCGACGCCGGGCGGCGGCGACCGCCGGCCCTTGGCCCGCGTCGGCGGCCGCTGCCCGGACGTTCGCCGCCGCGGTGCCCGCGGGCGGGGTGCTCGCGGCCTGCACGCCCGCCACTGCGGTGCCGGTCGCCTGCACGCTCGCCGCCGGGGTGCTCGCGCCCGGGGTTCCGGCTGCCCGGCCCACCGCCTGGACGCTCGCCGCCGGAGTGCCGACTGGGTGGACGCTCGGCATCGGAATGCCCGTCGCCTGGACGCTCGCCGCTGCGATGCCGGTCGCCTGGGCGCTCGCGGCCGGAGTGCCCGCCGCCTGGACGCTCGCCGCCGGAGTGCCGACTGGGTGGACGCTCGGCATCGGAATGCCCGTCGCCTGGGCGCTCGCCGCTGCGGTGCCGGTCGCCTGGGCGCTCGCGGCCGGAGTGCCCGCCGCCTGGACGCTCGCCGCCGGAGTGCCGACTGGGTGGACGCTCGGCATCGGAATGCCCGTCGCCTGGGCGCTCGCCGCTGCGGTGCCGGTCGCCTGGGCGCTCGCCGCTGGGGTGCCGGCTGCCTGGACGCCCGCCACTGCGGTGCCCGCCACTGCGGTGCCCGCCGCCGGCGGCCCGGCGGCCGGCCGATCCGTGGCAGGGGTGGTCACAGCCGGGCGCCGCGCTTGCGCTGGAGGCTCAGGATCAGGCCGCCGCCGATGCCGATCAGCAGACCGACGCCGATCAGCCACCACTGGCCGATGCCCCCGTCCTTCTTCTCGTCCTTCGCCGGCGCGGAGGCCGAGGTGGCGGAGGACGCGGCGGCGGTCGCCTTCGGCGCCGGGCCGAGGGCGGTCAGCTGCGCGACCAGGTCGCCGCCGAAGGAGGCCGGTTCGCGCTGGGCGGCCTGGGCGACGAGCAGCAGGGTGGCGGTGGCGGAGGCGTCCGTGCCGCCCTTGGTCCAGGCGGAGCCCTCCTTGGCCAGCCAGTCCACCGCGCCGGCCGCCTGCTGCGGGTGGCCGCCCTGGATCAGGCCGAGCGCGGCCCAGGCGGTGGCGGTGTAGTCGGGGGTGGGCGCGGCGCCGGGGGTGGTGAGGGTGAGGTGCTGGCCGCCCGCGGCGAGCTGGGCGGTGAGGTACGCGCCCACGGCCTCGCCGGAGTCGGTGCGCGCGACGGTCTTCGCGGCGGCGTCGGCGGCGCCGTCCGCGCAGGCGAGTGCCTTGGGCGCCGCGTCGGTCCGGTTGGTGTTGGTGACCGGCAGCTTGCCGCCCACGGCGGCGAGCGCGGCCTGCCCGGTGGCGAGGGCGTTCGGGTCGAGCGCGCCGTCCGGCTTGGGCTGGTACGTGAAGGAGCCGCGCTGGTCGGCGGGGGAGGCGCAGCCGAGCTGGAAGAGCGCCAGCCCGTCGAAGGCGTTCTTGCCGGCCTTGGCGACGCCGGCCGGGTCGGTCTTGGCGGCGAACAGGGCGTTGACGGCGAGGCCGGTGGAGTTGGCGTCGCCGGGGCTGCCGGGGTTGTAGGCCCAGCTGCCGTCCGCGTTCTGGTTGGCCTTGAGCCACTGGACGCCCTTGTCGACGGCGTCCTGGTGGCCGCCGAGCGCGACCAGCGCCTGGATCGCGACGGCGGTCGCGTTGCTGTCCTCGGTGGCGGCGTCGCACGCGGCGGCGGTGTCGGCGCGGAACGACGGCCAGCCGCCGTCCGCGCACTGCTGGCCGGTGAGCCAGGAGACGGCGGAGTCGGCCGGCGTCACCTTGGCGCCCGCGAGCGCGGTGAGCGCGAGCGACTGGCGCCAGACCCCGTCGTACGTCGGGTCGCCCTTGCCGTACAGGCCCGCGGGTGCGGGGGCGGCAGCGCTGGGCGAGGGGCTGTCGGCGAGGGCCGGCCCGGCGGCGGCGCCGGCGAGCAGGGTGGCGGACAGGGCGGCGGCGCCCAGGCGGGCGGCGGTCAGCATGGTGGAGATGAGCCTTTCGGTGAGCGGTGGTGGCCCGGGTGGGCCGCTCCGTAGTCCTCGACGGTGCCGGGCGCGGACGCTCCCGGATCGGCCGCTCGCCTCTCCCCGGGCACTCCGACTCGCCCGGCCGGTCCGCGCCGGGCTCACGGTTGCGGGGTCAGTGCCGGATTCGCACCGGCTTTCCCCGGAGGAGAAGCGGGATGGAGTTGTCCTGCGCGTGGTTCTGCGCACCGACTCTAGCCGCCGTTCCGGGGCCCGCCGGACCGCCCTGGCGAGAACACGTTCCACCGGCGGTGAGACGCGGCCCGGACGCGTGCCCGGACGCGGCCCGCGCCGACCCGGTGCGTCCGCCGAGCCGACGCCGTCCGCCCGCCGAGCCGACCCGACCCGCCCGGCGCGCCGACGCCGTCCGCCCGCCGAGCCGGGCCGGGCCGCACACCGCGTCAGGACAGGGCGGGCGCCGTGTCGGACACCGCGTCACCACCCGACGGGCGCCGCGTCGGACGACGCCGGCCCGACGGGCCCGCCGCCGGGCCGCAGGGGGCCACACTCCGTCACGGCAGGGTGAGCAGCCGGGCGGCGGTGTGCAGGTCGGCGCGGACCTCGGCGATCGAGGAGCGGCCGGAGAGCCAGGAGACCAGTGCCGAGTGCCAGGTGTGCTCGATCACCCGGACGGCGGCACGCTGGCTGTCGGTGGGTGGTCCGGACTGGCCGATCGCGTCCAGGATGAGCTGTCCGGTGGCCGTGCTCACCTGGTCCACCTCGGCGCTGACCGAGCGGTCCGCGAAGGAGAGCGCGCGGACCATCGCCTCCGCCAGCAGCGGTTCGCGCTGGAGCGCGTGGAACGCCCGGGTGAGCGTCTCGGCGACCCGCGGCGCCGGTTCGGCCTCGGCCGGCGGGTGCCGCCGGACGTGCTCCTGGAGGCCTTGCAACTGCTCCAACATGACCGCGACCAGCAGGTGGACCTTGGACGGGAAGTACCGGTACAGGGTGCCGAGCGCCACCTCGGCGCCCTCCGCGACCTCGCGCATCTGCACCGCCTCGTACCCGCCGCGGGCGGCCAGCGCGGTCGCGGAGCGCAGGATCCGCCGCCGCCGCTCGGCCTGCCGGGCGGTCAGCGGGGGGTCCGCGGCGGGCACGGCGGCCTGCGTGACGGCGGCCTGCGTGACGGCGGGCGTGGGGCTGGCGGGCGTGGGGCTGGCGGGCACGGGCGTGGCGGGCGACGGCAAGGATGCTCCCGGGGCGCGAGAGTGGCGAGGTGCTCCGGCGGATCCGGAGCCGGTTCGGAGCGAGCACGGAGCGAGCACGAGCGACGGGCGGAACGAGGACGGACGAGGACGGACGAGGGCGGAACGTGAAGGGAGCGAGGGCCGAGCGGGGCGGAGCGAGGACGGATCACATGTGGAGCAGCTGTGGAGCCGTCCTGAGCAGAGAACGAGCGGCTCCGGCGCGGGATCCGAGCGGTCCCGGTCGCCCGGCCGGCCGACCGCTCCGGCGTGGCGTGAATCACCAGCCCTGGCTCCTGACGGGAAGCTACGGGCCGGTATCTTCGAGGTCTCTCATTGTTCACATGGTCGCCGGTGAACTCCACACCGGACTGAAACCTGATCTACTTTAGCGACCGGCAGCACTCCGCACACCGGATCGCACACCTAGCGCAGAGATGGGGGCCGACGATGACCGCGACCGCACAGCCGCTGCGGATTGCCCTGCTGTCGTACCGCGGCGACCCGTTCTGCGGCGGCCAGGGCGTCTACGTACGGCACCTCTCCCGCGAGCTGGCCCGCCTCGGCCACCACGTGGACGTGATCGGTGCTCAGCCGTACCCGGTGCTGGACGAGGTCGAGGGCCCCGGCTCGGTCCGCCTGGTCGAGCTGCCCAGCCTGGACCTCTACCGCGCCGACGACCCGTTCCGCACCCCGGACCTCGCCGAGTACCGCGGCCCGGTGGACGTGCTGGAGGTCGCCACCATGCGCACCGGCGGCTTCCCCGAGCCGCTGACCTTCTCGCTGCGCGCCCGCCGCTACCTCGCCCTGCACAAGGGCCGCTACGACGTGGTGCACGACAACCAGACCCTGGGCTACGGCCTGCTCGGCCTGGCCCGGCACGGGTTCCCGCTGGTCACGACGATCCACCACCCGATCACCGTCGACCGGCAGCTGGAGCTGGACGCGGCCACCACCCGGCTGAAGCGGCTGTCGCTGCGCCGCTGGTACGCGTTCACCCGGATGCAGCGCCGGGTGGCGGCCCGGCTGGAGCACATCATCACCGTCTCGGGCAGTTCGAAGCGGGAGATCGTCGAGCACCTGGGCGCCGCGCCCGGCGCGGTCTCGGTGGTGCCGATCGGCGCCGACACCCGCCTCTGGTCGCCCTCGGACGCGGTGGCACGGGTGCCCGGACGGATCGTCACCACGTCGAGCGCGGACGTCCCGCTCAAGGGCCTGGTGTACCTGGTGGAGGCGCTGGCCAAGGTCCGCACCGAGCGCGAGGCGCACCTGGTGGTGGTCGGCAAGCCGCAGAAGGAGCAGGGGCCGGTCACCGAGGCCGTGCGGCGCTTCGGCCTGGAGCGGTACATCGAGTTCCGCAGCGGCCTGACCGACCAGGAGCTGGTCGACCTCTACCGGTCGGCCGAGGTGGCCTGCGTGCCGTCCCTGTACGAGGGCTTCTCGCTGCCGGCCGCCGAGGCGATGGCCACCGGCACTCCGCTGGTCGCCACCACCGGCGGGGCGATCCCGGAGGTGGCCGGGCCGGACGGCGAGACGTGCCTGGCCGTTCCGCCGGGCGACGCGGACGCGCTGGCGGCGGCGCTGGGCCGGCTGCTCGACGATCCGGAGCTGCGCGCCGCGCTCGGCGGGGCCGGGCGCGAACGGGTGCTCGAACGGTTCACCTGGCGGCGGGCCGCCGAACTGACCGTCGAGGGCTACCGGTCGGCGATCGCCACCGGGGTCGGGCAGCGGGCCCGCTCCGGTCCGGGCTGGCGGTACGTGGCCTGACGGCCCGGTCCGTCGGGTGGAGCCGCCGTCCTCCGCGGATCCGCCTCGCTCTTCTAGCTTCTGTCTGACGTGACATGGCGTGACGCATGGCGTGACGGTCGTCAGAAACGTTTCGTGCCAAAGGAATGGGAGCCCCGCAGTGCTGACCGTTGATTTCTCGCGCTTCCCGCTCGCCCCCGGCGACCGGGTGCTCGACCTGGGCTGCGGCGGGGGGCGGCACGCGTTCGAGTGCTACCGGCGCGGGGCCAACGTGATCGCCCTCGACCAGAACGCCGAGGAGATCGCCGAGGTCAGGAAGTGGTTCGCGGCCATGGAGCAGGCCGGCGAGGCGCCCGAGGGCGCGTCGGCGGTCGCCATGGAGGGCAACGCGCTGGCCCTGCCGTTCGAGGACGAGTACTTCGACAAGATCATCATCTCCGAGGTGATGGAGCACATCCCGGACGACAAGGGCGTGCTCAACGAGATGTTCCGGGTGCTCAAGCCCGGGGGCCTGCTGGCCGTCACCGTGCCGCGCTGGCTGCCCGAGAAGATCTGCTGGGCGCTGTCCGACGAGTACCACGAGGTCGAGGGCGGCCACATCCGGATCTACCGCGGCGACGAGCTGCTCGGCAAGCTCAAGGACGCCGGCCTGGAGCCGTACGGCACCCACCACGCGCACGCGCTGCACTCGCCGTACTGGTGGATCAAGTGCGCCGTCGGCGTGGACAACGACAAGGCGCTGCCGGTCAAGGCCTACCACCAGCTGCTGGTCTGGGACATCGTCGGCACCCCGGTGATCAGCTCCCTCACCAAGGCCGCCGAGAAGGCGCTCAACCCGGTCATCGGCAAGAGCTTCGTCGCCTACGCCTCCAAGCCCAACCGCGCCCCGGGCGGGGTGGCGTGACCGCCGCCGTCCCCGAGGTGCTGCTGCTGGACGGGGTGCTCGACGCCGAGCAGGCCGCCGGCACCGTCCGCAGCATCCTCGCCGAGCAGCAGCGCGACGGCGGAATACCCTGGTTCACCGGCCACCACCTCGACCCGTGGGACCACACCGAGGCCGCGATGGCCCTCGACACCGCCGGCGAGCACGCCGCCGCCGAGGCCGCCTACCGCTGGCTGGCGGACCACCAGAACCCGGACGGCTCCTGGTACGCGGCCTACACCTACGGGCCGGACGGCGGCGGTGCGCAGGTCTCCGACACGGCCAAGGAGACCAACTTCTGCGCGTACATCGCGGTCGGCGTCTGGCACCACCACCTCAGTACCGGTGACGACGCCTTCCTGGAGTGGATCTGGCCCGCGGTCAGGCGCGCCCTGGACTTCATCGTCGGCCTGCGGCTGTCCGGCGGTCCGATCTCCTGGCGGGTCGACGAGAACGGCGAGGCGCCCGACGAGGCGCTGCTCACCGGCTCGTCCAGCATCCTGCACGCGCTCCGCTGCGGCCTGGCCGTCGCCGACTACCTGGAGGAGCCGCAGCCCGACTGGGAGCTCGCGGCCGGCCGGCTGCGGCACGCCATCGCCCACCACCCCGAGCGGTTCCTCGACAAGGACCGCTACTCGATGGACTGGTACTACCCCGTCCTCGGCACCGCGCTGCGCGGCCGGGCCGCGCTGGACCGGATCGAACGGGACTGGGCCCGCTTCGTCGTCCCCGGCCTCGGCGTGCGCTGCGTCAGCGACCGGCCCTGGGTGACCGGCGGCGAGAGCGCCGAACTGGCCCTGGCCCTCTGGGCGGTCGGCGAGTCCGACCGCGCGGTGGACATCCTGCGCTGGATCCAGAAGCACCTGCGGCACGCCGACGGCTCGTACTGGACCGGGTACGTCTTCGAGGACGACGCCATCTGGCCGGAGGAGCGCACCACCTGGACGGCGGGCGCACTGCTGCTGGCCGTCGCCGCGCTCGGCGGCGACCCGGCCACCGTGGCGGTGTTCGGCGGCGACCAGCTGCCCACCGGGCTGGTGGTGCAGGACTGCTGCTGAGGGCGGCGGCCGCGGCGGGAACGCCGAAGGGGCGGGACCGGATGATCCGGTCCCGCCCCTTCGGCGTGGTGACGGGTCGTGACGGGCGGTTCAGCCGCGCTGGATGCCCGTGGTGTCGGCCAGCAGGCCCTGGGTGCCGTCCTGGAGCTGGGCGACGAGCGCGGCACCGCGCTGCTCGACCGCCAGGTACCAGGTGCCGGGGACCAGTTCGCCGACCGGGGCACCGGCCGGGTTGTCCTTCGGGGCCAGCTGACGCGGCGCCGGGACGGCGAACCAGAACGGCGCGAACTCGGCCGCCGGAGCCGCCGGGGCGGGCTGCGCCTGGGCCGGGGCCTGCGCGGCCTGCTGGGCGGCGGCCTGCTGGGCCGCGGCGTCCTGCGGCTGGCCGGGCTGCGGGGCCGGGTAGCCGTAGCCACCGGGCTGGCCGCCGAAGGCCGGCGACTGCGCCTGCATCGGGTCCTGACCGGGGGCCGGGTAGCCGTACTGGCCGGGCTGGCCGGGCTGGCCCGGCTGCGGGGCCGGGTAGCCGCCCGGGTAGCCGCCCTGCTGGACGGCCGGCTTGTCGGTGACCAGCGGCGCCTTCAGGGCGGGCACCAGCGGACCGGCCGCGGCGGCACCGGCGAGCACGATCAGCGCGATGACGGCGAGCCAGGCGCCGAAGCCGTGGTCCAGGCCCTTCGGGCCGCCGCCCAGGGACCAGATCGAGGTCCAGAGCGCGGCGACGGCGAACGCGATGCCCCACTGGTCCAGCCGCAGGCCGAGCACCTGACGGTTGGTCGCGGCCTCGCCCTGGAAGCGCTGCACCAGGATCAGGACGGCGGCGACGATGCCGAGCAGGAAGACCGAGGGCAGGATGGGGAACAGGTCGCTGTCCCACGCGTTCGTCGAGGTGTCGCCGCAGTACCTGCCGCTGCAGTCCACGGTCCAGTACGGCAGGAAGGAGGCGATGAAGAGCAGGACGGCCGCACCTGCGACGGCGGCGTCTCCCCTGGTGAGAGCGCGCAGATTCACTAACGTTCCCCTCGTTGGTGTGTCGTGGTCGGCGGTTTTGGGTGGTCGGCGTGACCGGCCCGGAAAACTCCGAACGGACCAGAAGCCTAGGGCCAACCGCCTCGCGGGTGCACGGCGGGCTCGGGAATGGGGCGAACTCGTTGCAAACCGCGCGGGTCCGACCCCTGCCGTCCCCCTGCTGGTCGGGCGGCCGCCCGGGGCCCGTTCGGCCGTTCGGCCCGGGGCGCCGCACCTACCGCGTGGTCAGGAACGCCGTCAGGGCGTCGGCGATCCCCTGGGCGGCCTGTTGGCGCCACTGAGGGTCCGTCATCCGCCGGGCGTCGGTCGAGTTGCGCATGTTACCGCACTCGATGAACACCTTCGGCACGGTCGAGAGGTTCAGCCCGCCGAGATCGGAGCGGGTGTCCAGCCCCTGACTCGCCGTGTAGTCGGCGTACGGCTCGCCGGTGGCCGCGTGGAAGCCGTCGCGCAGCAGCAGGCCGAGCCGGTTCGAGGGGGCGACGATCGCCGAGTTGTCCGCCTTCCCGGCGACCACCTTGGCGGGCATGATCACGTGGAACCCGCTGCCGCCGGCCGGGCCGCCGTCCGCGTGCACCGAGACCGCCGCGTCGGCGTGCGCCTCGTTGCCCGCCCGGGCGCGCTCGTCGATGCAGGGGCCCCAGGGCCGGTCGCCGTCCTGGACCAGCACCACCGTGGCGCCGCGGGCGGCGAGGATCTCCCGGGCCCGGCGGGAGACGTCCAGGGAGTAGTCGGCCTCGGTGTAGCCGGCGTTGGTGGACGTGCCGGTGGTGTCGCACTCCTTGCGGGCGTTGCCGATGTCGACCTGGCGGTTGATCTCGGTGGTGTGGCGGAAGTTGCCGGGGTTGTGGCCGGGGTCGAGCAGCACCGTCCGGCCGGCCAGGGCGGTGGAGGAGGGGGCCGCGGCCGTGGACGCGGCGCCGGCGGCCGCGGCCGGGGTGGCCGCCGGCGTCCCGGGGTCCGTGGTGGTCGGGGTGGTCGGGGTGGCCGCCGCTCCGGTCGTCGATCCGGCTGCGGGGCCGGTGGTGGCGCCGGCGGAGGGGCTGGTGGAAGGTCCGCCCGACGGACCGCCCGACGGACCGCCCGACGGACCGCCCGAGGGTCCCTCCGGCGGGGCGGCCGCGGTCGTGCCGTGGGCGGCGCTCGCTCGGTCACCGGCCTGGTCGTGGCCGCCGACGAACTGCCAGCCGAGCCAGCCGGCCAGGCAGAGCGGCACCAGCGCGCCCGCCACCGTGGTGGGGCGCGACAGGCGGGAGCGGCGGGGCGGTTCCTCGTGCGGGTGGCCGGGGGTGGTGCGGGTCACGGGTGGCTCAGATCCTGTCCTGGGTGCGCGCGGTCAGGCCGTACGCGTCGGCGATCGCCTTCCACTTTGTCACGAAGTCCTTCTTCGCCTGGGTGGCCTGCGGGTTGAGCTCGTCGGCGTGTTTCTTGTCGGTGGTGTTCGGGGCCGAGCCCGAGCAGCCCTGCGCGGACACCGCGCGCGCCCAGCTCGCGTACGCGCGGTCGATGTCGGCGGACAGCTGCCAGGCCGACTTCAGCGAGGCGACCGCGTCCGCGCCGCCGGGCAGGTCGGTGACGGACAGGGTGGCGAGCTTGGCGAGCAGCTGGTCGCGCTGCTTGGCGCCGCTGTCGAAGACCTGTGCCGCGCTGTCGATGTCGGCCTTCGCCGGGCAGCTGGTGACCTTGGCGACCGCGCTGCCGATCGGCGCCTTCGCGCTCTCGCCCTGGGTCAGCAGCTCGTCCAGCGCCTTGGCCTGCGCCTGGGCGTTGGGACCGCCCGCGGTGGCACCCGGGCTCGCGGAGGCCGACGGGGAGTCGGTGGCGGCCGGGCTCGCCGCACCGGCCGAACCGCTGGGCGGCGGGGCGGGCGGCGGGTTGCCGGAGGCGGGCGCGCCGGTGGACGCGGTGCCGGCGGACGGGGCCGGGGCGGCCTGGTCGGCGGTGTCGCCGTCGCCCTTCACCGCCCACAGGATGCCGCCGCCGAGCGCCAGGACGAAGAGCAGCGCGAAGGCGATCAGCAGCGGGGCGCGCTTGTTGCCGGGGCGGTCCTCGTCGTACAGGTCATCGTAGTTGCAGGCGTAGTCGGGCTGTCCGTACGGCTGCTGCCCGTAGGGCTGCTGGGAGTGGGGCTGCTGCCCGTGCGGCTGCTGGGGGTACGGGGGCTGCGGCGGGCCGGCGGGGGCCGGCGGGTACCCGTAGCCGGCGGGCTGGCCGGGGTACTGGCCCGGGCCCGGGTTCGGCGGGGCGGCGGGGCCCGGGAAGCCCGAGGCCGGCGGGGCGGTCGGCGGGGCGGCCGGCGGCTGCGGGGCGACGGCCGGGAAGGCGGGCGCGGTGGCGAGGTACGGGCGGGCCCCCAGCGGCGGGCCCTGGTCGCCGACGGCACCCGGCGCGGGCGGCTGCCGCATCGGCTGCACCGGCGCCTGCTGGGCGGTCTGGGGCGGGGCCGGCGGCTGCTGGGCGGGTGGCGGCGGCTGGGGGGCCCCGGCGGACGGGCCCGGCGGGGCGGCGGGGCCCTGGGCGGGCCCGGCGGCGGGCGGCTGCTGCGGGCCGCGGACCCAGCCGCCGGCGCCGCCGCGCGCGGTGGGGTCCCAGACCGCCGGAGCGGTGTTCTGCTGGTCCGTCATTGCGCTCTAGCCCCCACCGTGTGCCCGGATGCTCTGCCTGGTGCTGTGCCGATGTGCCGCTCTGCTACGCCGACGGCACCCGTCGGCGCCGCGCGGACACCGTACCCTTCGAACCCCCGCCCGACAGCCCCGGCACGACGTTAGAGCATCCGTGATCGCCCGTGGGGCGGGTCCGCGGATCCCGGCACCGGCGGCTCAGGCGGTGGTACGGCGCAGCACCCGCAGCGAACCGGTCACCGAGACCTCCTCGAACCCCTCGGCGAGCGCCCGCAGGTACACCCGGTACGGCGCCTGCCCGCCGTCCGCCGGATCGGGGAAGACGTCGTGCACCACCAGCAGCCCCTCGGGCGCCAGGTGCGGCACCCAGCCCTCGTAGTCCCCGGTCGCGTGCTCGTCGGTGTGGCCGCCGTCGATGAAGACCAGGCCGAGCCGTCCGCCCCACAGCGCCGCGATCTGCGGCGACCGGCCGACCAGGGCCACCACGTGCTCCTCCAGCCCGGCCGCGTGCAGCGTGCGGCGGAACCGCGGCAGCGTGTCCATCCGGCCCACCTCCGGGTCCACCAGCGTCGGGTCGTGGTACTCCCAGCCGGGCTGCTGCTCCTCGGATCCCCGGTGGTGGTCGACGGTCAGCGCCACCGTCCCGGTCTCCCGGGCGGCCGCCGCCAGCAGGATCGCCGAGCGCCCGCAGTACGTGCCGATCTCCAGCACCGGCAGCCCGGTCCGCCGCGCCGCCGTCACCGCCGCCGCGTACAGCGCCAGCCCCTCGTCCGCCGGCATGAACCCGGTCGCGTCCTCGAACGCCGCCAGCACCTCGGCCCCGGGGCGGGTCTCTTCCAGGAGGTCGGACATGTGCGGCTCCTTGCCGGGCAGTCGTTCGGTGGGTACTCGTTCGGTCGGTACTCCGTCGTGGGGTCGGACCCTACTCGACGGTACGTCCCGCCGCCCCACCCGCCCCGCGCCGGGCGCCCGGAGGCGGAACCGCAGGTGGGCCCGCCGCTGGCGCCGCGGGCGGGCCCGCGGCCGGTCCGCAGCTGGAACGTGTTCTAGTCCGGGTGGGCGGCCCGTGCCAGAATCGGCCCGACCACCGATCCGAGGGGAATCCGGAGCAGCTCCATGCGCGCAGCCATCCTGCACAAGACCGGCCAGGACACGCTCGACGTCCGCGACGACGTGGTGGCGGTCGGCTTCGGCCCCGGCAAGGTGAGGGTCCGCCTGCGGGCGGCCAGCCTCTGCCACTCCGACCTCTCGGCGATGAGCGGCGTCCTGCCGCAGCCCGCGCCGTTCGTGCCCGGCCACGAGGGCGCGGGCGACGTGCTGGAGGTCGGCGAGGGCGTGACCGGCGTCGCGGCCGGCGACCGGGTGGTGCTCTGCTGGATGGCGCCCTGCGGCCGCTGCGCCCACTGCGAGCGCGGCCGCGGCCACCTCTGCGTCTCCAGCCTGCGCCGGCTCGGCGCCCCGGGCTTCCGCTTCGGTGGCGACGGCGCGCCGGGCGGGGCGGTCGAGGCCTCCGGCTTCTACGGCACCGGCTCGTTCGCCGAGGAGGTGGTGGTCGACCAGGACGCCGTGATCAAGGTCCCGGCCGACCTCCCGTACGAGCTGGCCGCCCTGATCGGCTGCGGGGTCACCACCGGCGTCGGCGCCGCCGTCCACACGGCGCGGGTCGAGCCGGGGGCCTCGGTCGCGGTGATCGGCGCGGGCGGGGTGGGCGTCGCGACCGTGCAGGGCGCCCGGGTCTGCGGCGCGGGCCGGATCGCGGTGGTCGACCCGGTCGCCTCGCGGCGGGACCGGGCACTGGCCTTCGGCGCCACCGACGCGCTCGCCCCCGAGGAGCTGAAGGCCTTCGCGAAGGGCCTGCCGGGCGGCGGGTTCGACTACGTCTTCGAGGCGGTCGGACGGTCGGCCACCGTCCGCGCCGGGTACGACGCGGCGCGGCGCGGCGGCGCGGTGGTGGTGATCGGGGCCGGCGCCCAGGACGACCTCGCGCAGTTCAGCATGGGCGAGCTGTTCTTCAACGAGAAGCGGCTGCTGCCGTCGCTGTACGGCGGCGCCTCCGTGCCGCGCACCATCGCGCTGGTGGTGGACCTGTGGCGGGCCGGGCGGATCGACCTGGAGGGGATGGTCACCCACCGGGTCGGGCTGGCGGACGTCAACGAGGCGATCGCGCAGATGCGGGGCGGCGAGGCGCTGCGCACGGTCATGACCCTGGGCTGAGCGCGGCCGCGCCGTAGGAGAAGCAGCAGGGCCCGCCGGGTGCGCACCCGGCGGGCCCTGACACGTTCCGGCGGGGCTCAGCCCTGCGCGGCGGCGGCGCGGTGCCGGCCGTGCGGGTCGGCCTCGGGGCTGTCGTCGGCGGCGGAGCGACCGCGGTGGCGGCCGTGCGACGCGGTGTCCTCGGCCGTGGTCTCGTCGGCGTCGGTCCCGGTGGTCACGGGGCCGGTGGTGTCGGTGAGGGTGTCGGACATCAGAAATCGTCTTCCGTGCGAGGGTGCGGGTGCGTCGGCGCCTGGCGGGCGCCGCGGGTGTGGTCGGGCGCGTGACCGGCGTGACCGGAGCCCGTGGGCGGCGCCCGGAGCCGGTGATCACGGCCCGCGCCCCGGCCACCCTAACGGCCGGACGGGGCGAGATCCTATCGAGATCACGACGGCCGCCCGACGGCCGGCGCGGCACCGCGAACTCCGGCGGACCCGAGCCAGTGGCCCACCAGCTCCCGGTAGAGCGGCGACAGCACCTGCAGGTCACCGTGGCGGGCGAGCACCCCGCGGCCGCCGTCCAGCAGCAGGACGCGGTCGGCCCGCAGCGCCGAACCGATCCGGTGCGCCACCACGACGAGCACCCCGGGACGGGCGGCGAAGGCCCGCTCGACCCGGTCCTCGGCGGTGGCGTCCAGGTGGCAGGTGGCCTCGTCCAGCACCACGACGGGGGCGGGCGACAGGTAGGTCCGCACCAGGGCCAGGAGTTGGCGCTCGCCCGCCGAGAGTGCCGCCGGGCCGGTGAGCACGCCGTCCAGGCCGCCGAGCCGGGCGACGAGGTCGTCCGCGCCCAGGACGGCGACGGCACGGGCGATGCGGGCCTCGGCGGCGGTGCCGGGCCAGCACAGGTTGGCGCGGACCGAACCCGGGAACACGTACGCCTCCTGGGGCAACAGGGCCACCAGGCGGGCGCGTTCGGGACCGGGGAGGAGGTGCGGGCGGACACCGTCGACGGTCACCTCGCCGTCGAGCGGGGCCAGCAGGCCGGCCAACAGCGCGGCGAGGGTGGACTTTCCGGTGCCGCTCGGGCCGACCACGGCCAGGTGCTCGCCCGGGGCGGTGGTCAGGTCGAGGCCGGCGAGGACCGGGTCGGCGTCCGGGCCGTGGGCGTGACGGAGGGCGGTGACGCGGAGGGTGGGGGCGGGTGCGGTCCCGGCGGCGGGTTCGGGTTCCGCCTCGGGTTCCGCCTCGGGTTCCGCGTTGGGCAAGGGCTCGCGGGACGTGGTGGCGAGACGGTCGAGGACGACGGTCAGGTTGAGCAGCCAGCCGCCGACCGTGCCGGCCAAGGTCCGGACCGCGGGATCGAGTTGCTGGACCAGGTAGGTGGCCACGCCGAGCAGTTCGCCGGCCGTCAGGCCGCCGTCGGCGAGCAGCCGGGGCGCCGCCGCGACCACCGCCAGCACCGGCAGCCGGCCACCGGACGCGACCACCAGCGAGCGGAGCGCGGCGGCCCGGCCGAGTGCCCGGGAGGCGGCGGCGCTGTCCCCGGCGGTGGCGGCGAGCGACTCCGCCGTCCGCTGCCCGGCGCCGGTGGCCTGGATGTCGCGCAGCCCGTGGAGTGCCCGTCCGGCCTCGGCGGCGAGGTGTTCCTCGGCGAGCACGACGGCGCGGCGCCGCTCGACCAGCGGGCGGAGCAGTCGGGCGAACAGCAGGCCGGCGACCAGCAGCGGGACGAGGGCCACCGGCAGGACGACGGGCGCGAGCAGGGTGAGACCGGCCAGCGCGGCGACCAGCGTCACCCCGACCCCGCGCAGCGTGCGCAGCAGGGTGGCGGTCAACTGCCGTGCGGACTCGACCTGTTCGGTCAGCCGGGCGACCTCGGCCGGGTCGGGGTCCGGCCGGGCGAGCGCGGCGCGGACGACGCGCGCCACCAGGGCGTCCCGGAGCGGCTCGACCACGGCCGCCAGGTGCGGGAACCCGGCCCGCGCCGCGTACGCGCGCACGGCGGTCGCCGCTCCGAAGCCGGCCAGCCAGGCCACCCCGACCCCCGGCCGCCCGGCCAGGAACCCCCGGTCCACGGCGGCCGACACCAGCAGCCCCGACAGCAGCGCCGGGAGCGCCTCCACCGCGGACCAGGCGAGCAGCCGCCACAACGCGCCTCGGGTCGCGGCGAGTCGGGAGGCGAGCAGCGCCCACCCGGGGGAGTGGTGGCGCGCGAGAAGTCGGCGGGCCCGACTTCTCGCGTGGCGGGACCGGGAGGGGCGGAGCGCGGACGCCGCACGGGCGGTGCCGGGCGGCGGCACGGGAAGCCGGACGGGCCGGTCTCCGGCGTTCGCCGCGCCGACGGGTGGGGTCGGGGCCCGGCGGACGCCCTCGGGCGCGGGCGGCCGCACCGGAAGTCGGACGGGCCGACTTTCCGTGCGCGGGGTGCGGTGGCGGCCCATCAGGTGGCGGCCGTTTCGAGGGTGGCGCCGGCGAGGGTGGCGCGGTAGCCGGGGTCGGCGAGCAGGGTGGTGTGCGGGGCGAGGGCGCGCAGGCGGCCGGCGTCGAGCCAGGCGACCAGGTCGGCGCGGGCGGCCGCGGCCTCGCGGTGGGCGACCACCAGCCGGGTGCGCCCGTGGGTGGCCCGGTCGAGGGCCTCGGTGACCTGGTACTCGGTGGCCAGGTCCAGCCCCGAGGTGGCGTCGTCCAACACCATCACCCGGGCCGGTCGCGCCAACAGCCGTGCCAGCCCGAGGCGTTGCAGTTCGCCGCCGGAGAGCCGGAGCCCGTCCAGCGGGGTGTCCCACCCGGCGGGCAGCCGACGCAGGAAGCCGTCCGCCCGGGCGGCGCCCGCGGCTTCGGGACCGGCGCCGTCCAGTGCCTCGCGCACCGTCCGGCCGACCAGGACCGGCCGTTCGAAGGCGTAGCCGACGGCGCGGCGCAGCTCGGACGCGGTCAGCCGGTCGACCGGGACGCCGTCGATCAGCACCCGGCCCTCGTCCGGGTCGCGCAGCCGGCCCGGCAGGGCGGCCACCAGCGACTTGCCGCACCCGGAGCGGCCGACCAGCGCGACCGTGCGGCCTCCCGGCACGGTGAGGTCGAGCGGTCCGAGCAGCACCCGGTCGCCGTCGCGCACCACCACGCCCTGGAAGGCGAGTTCACCCGGACCGCCCTCCGGCAGTACGGCCGTGCCACCCGCCGCGGGCGGCAGGGCCAGCACCTCGTCCACCCGGGCCCGCCCGGCCCGTGCGTGGGCCACCCCGACCAGCGCCTCGACCTGCTCGAACAGTCCGGCTCCGAGCGCCGCCCAGCCGGCCGCGGCGGCGAGTGCGCCGGGCGCCAGGGTGCCCGCCGCCACCAGGGCGCCGGCGGTGGCCAGGACCGCCACCTCGACCAGCGCGATCAGCAGCGTGGCCTGCCAGGCCGTCCGCCGCTGCGCGGCCCAGAGCGCGTGCCCGGCGGCCGAGAGCGCGGGCAACGGCTCCAGGACGCGGGCCGTCTCGTGCCGTTCGGCGCCGGCCGCGTGGATGCTGCGCAGCCCGGCGAGTGCGCCGGTGAGCCGGGCGGCGAGGTCGGCCTGGACCTCCTGGTAGCGGGCGAAGACCTGCCCGGCCTCCCGCAGGAAGAGCCGGATCAGCACCACCCCGGGCACCACCCCGGCGAAGAAGGCGAGCGCCAGCCACGGCGAGAGCAGCCCCAGCCCGACGATCGCGCCGATCGAGCCGAGCAGCGCGGTGGCCGCCCCGAGGACGGCGGGCAGCCGGCCGCCCGCGTCGGCGGCGGAGCCGGTCAGCCGCGCCGCGAGGTCGCCGGGCGGCGGACCGCCGCGCCACAGCCGGCCGCCGGGGCCGAGGGCGAGCAGGTGACGCACCAGCCTCCCGCGCAGGGCGGCGGTGGCCTCGGCCGCGCAGGCCGGGCCGGCCGCGGCGGCGAGCGCGTCGGCTCCGGCGGTGATGCCGAGGACGAGGGCGAGCAGGGCGAACGCGGAGTGCCCGGCGTCCCGGTCGAGCGCGGCGTCGACGGCCCCGGCGAGCGCCGCTGGCAGGGCGAGGGTGCCGGCGGACCCGGTGGGCAGGGCGACGGCCAGGGCGAGGGTCCAGCCGGTGGGGCGGCGGGGCATGGGGAGGGCTCCCGTCGGACGGGGAACGGAGAACGCGGTAACGGCGAGCGCGGACGGGGAACGGCGAGCGCGGAAGGGCGGAAGCCCGGCAGGGCGGCGGCAAAGGCGGGCGCCGTTCCCGCCCATACCCGAAGGGGGCCACGGC
>NZ_JBHXTG010000037.1:0-81408 GCF_042677465.1 Kitasatospora sp. NPDC127111 | reverse complement strand
CCCCGTTTATTTCCCGTTGGCGCCCCCCCCCGCGTCGGGGCCTGGGGGCGGGGCGGGCCGGGGCGCCGCCCGGCGCCCCCCGCCCGGCCGGGGCACGGGTGGGCCCCGGCCGGGCGGCACGGTTCCGACCGGCCCCGGTCAGTCCTGGTGGTGCGCGACGTCGACGTTCTCCAGCACCCCGACCGCGTCCGGCACCAGGATCGCGGCGGAGTAGTAGGCGCTGACGAGGTAGGAAATGACGGCCTTCTCGTTGATTCCCATGAACCGGACCGAGAGGCTCGGCTGGTATTCATCGGGAATTCCGGTCTGGTGCAGTCCGATCACGCCCTGGTTGTCCTCCCCGGTGCGCATCGCGATGATCGAGCTGGTGTGACCGCCGACGATCGGGATCTTGTTGCACGGGAAGACCGGCACGCCGCGCCAGCCGAAGACCTGCCGGCCCTGCACCTCGACGGTGTCCGGGTAGAGGCCGCGGCGGTTGCACTCCCGCCCGAAGGCGGCGATCGCCCGGGGGTGCGCGAGGAACATCTTGGTGGAGCGGCGGCGGCTCAGCAGCTCGTCCATGTCGTCCGGGGTGGGCGGCCCGGAGTGGGTCTGGATCCGCTGGTCGTACTCGGCGTTCTGCAGCAGCCCGAACTCCGGGTTGTTGATGAGCTCGTGCTCCTGGCGCTCGCGCAGCGCCTCGATGGTCAGCCGGAGCTGGTGCTCGGTCTGGTTCATCGGCTGGTTGTAGAGGTCGGCGACCCGGGTGTGGACCTTGAGCACCGTCTGGGCGACGCTCAGCTCGTACTCGCGCGGCTTCAGCTCGTAGTCCACGAAGGCGCCGGGCAGCTCGTACTCGCCCCGGTGTCCGGCGGAGAGTTCGATCGCCGCCTCACCGTGCTTGTTCTGCGGCTGCTGGAAGCCGGCCAGGTACTCCATGATCTGCAGCTGGAGCGCCTCGGAGCGGTCCGCGAGCTCCTGGAAGGCGGGCCAGGCGAGCGCCAGTACGGTACCGGCGGTGGCGGCCCTCACCGTGTACGGCCAGGCGCCGTCCTCGTACTGGATCGCCTCGTCACCGAGGTGGTCGCCGTCGGCGAGGGTGCCGATCACCGCCTCCTCGCCGTACTTGCCCGTTCCCAACCGTTCGAGCTTGCCGTGCGCGATGATGAAGACCTCGTCGATCGGCGCTCCCGCCGCGACCAGCACGTCACCGGCGGAGAACTCGCGTTGGACGAAGCGACCGGCCAGCTCCTCCAGCACGGCGTCGTCCGCGAAGCCGCGCAGCACCGGCACCTCGCGCAGCGACGGCGGGACGATCCGCACCTCGGCGCCGGTCTGCACGAAGCTCACCCGGCCGCGGCCGACCGAATAGCGCAGGCGACGGTTGACCCGGTACGTACCGCCGGACACCTGGACCCACGGAAGCATCCTGAGCAGCCAGCGCGGGCTGATGCCCTGCATCTGCGGCGCGGACTTGGTCGTCGTGGCGAGGTTCCTCGCGCCGGCCGTGCTGAGACTCTGCTGGTGGACCGGTGGCTCGCCACTGGGCACAGGAATACCGACGTTGGTTTCGGTCGACATAGGGAGCCCTTCGCATACCCGATACCTGATGAAGTGTCACCTTGCAACAATCATGGTGACGCCATTCAGCGGCGCTCCGCAATCACTCTTTCGAGTGGTCGGAATAACCGAACAAATAGGACGACTGGATCGCCTGAGCGATATTAATTCGATCATTATTCGAACGTTTCGGAATGGCCCGGCGCCACCCCGGCCCCGGCACCGCTCGCGCTCCCCGACGGCCCGGAGGCGGCCCGGAGGCGACCCGGCGACCACCCCGCGCACACGCCCGTTCGAAGGGCCGCTAAGGTGCCACCTCAAAGGGCCACGGGGCCAGTTGACGAGTGTGGCCGCACCGGATGCCCTCCCCCTCGTTCACCCCTGCCCAGGGAGGCCGTCATGAGCGCCCCCGTACGTGTCTGGCTCAACCGCACCTACGCGGAGAACGTCTTCTTCATCGAACAGCTGCGCGAGGCGCCACGACCGGTCGAGGTCCACGCCACCCACGTCGACCCCGACTCCCCCGTCCTCGCCGCCGCCGACCACGCCACCCTCGAACCCGGCGACCTGACCCCCGACGCCTACGTCGCCTACGCGCTCGACTTCTGCGCCCGGCACGCGATCGACGTCTTCCTGCCCCGCCTCAACCAGCTCGCGATCTCCCTGCACCAGCCGGAGTTCGAGGCGATCGGCACCGCGCTGGTCTGCCCGCCCGCCACCGCGATCGCCGCCTTCGACAGCAAGGCGGACGGCTACGCGGCGATCGCCGCGGCCGGACTCCCCACCCCGCCGTGGTGGCAGGTCCGCACCGCCGCGGACCTGCTCGCCGCCGTCGACCGGATCGAGGCGGCCGGGCTCACCGCCTGCCTGAAGCCGGTCTCCGGCGCCGGCGGCGAGGGCTTCCGGGTGCTGACCCGCGAACCGTTCGGCCTGCACCGGCTGGCCGGCTGGGACAGCCGCGTCCAGGTCGACCAGGTGGCCGCCGCGCTGGAGGCCGCGGCCGCCGCGGGCGCCGAGGAGCCCGCCGACCTGATGGTGATGCCCTTCCTCGACGGCCCCGAGGTCTCGGTCGACTGCCTCGCCGACCGCGACGGCACCCTGCTGGCCGCCGTCGGCCGCAGCAAGCACCGGCGCCGCCGCGGCTTCACCACCGCGCCGCAGTACCTGGAACCCGCCCGCCGGGTGGTCGAGTCCACCGGGATGGCGTTCCTCTCCAACGTCCAGTTCCGCCACCTGGCCGGGGAGCCGGTGGTCATCGACGTCAACACCCGCCCCTCGGGCGGCCTGCACCAGCTGCGGCTGTGCGGCCTCAACCTGCCGTGGAACGCCGTGCAGTTGGCGCTCGGCGAGCGGCCGGACACCGACTGGGCCGGGGACCCGGCCGGCATCGAGTACACGCTGGTCTCCGGCATCCAGCCGGTGCTGCCGCGCCAGGCCCCGTTCGCCCGCGGCTTCACCCCGGTCGAACTCGTCCACTGAGCCGCCCCGCACGGCGGCCCGGCCCGTCGGCCGGAGCGGCCCGTCGGACAAGCCCTACAGCGGGCCGTTCCAGTCCAGCGTCGGCTCCAGCACGCCCTCCAGCGTGAGCAGCCAGCGCTTCACCTCGATCCCGACCCGGCCGCCGCCGAAGCCGCCGATCCCGTCCGCCGCCACCACCCGGTGGCACGGCACCAGCAGCGCGACGGGGTTGGCGGCCATCATCTGCCCGACCGTCCTGGCCGCCAGCCCGGGCTCGGTCACGTCCTCGAACACCCCACTGCGGGAGGCGAGTTCGCCGTACGTGATGGTCCGCCCGAACGGCACCTCGCGCAGCAGCGTCTGCAGCACCGCGCGATGCGGCCCGGCACTCAGGCTCCAGTCGATCGGGAGCCCCAACTCCTTGCTGCGCCCGGCCAGATAGGCGCCGATCCGGCCGGTGACCACGGAGATCTTCGACTCGTCCGCGCAGCGCGGCAGCTCACCGCCCGCGTGCCCGAGGTAGCCCGCGGCCGCCACGCCCTGCGGCGTCACCGCGATGTGCATCGGCCCGCTCGGCAGCGGCGTCTCCACGGTCAGCCAGGACATCGGCCCGGCGCCGTACCGCCCCGGCCGCACCCCGCTCGGACGCTCCACCCCGCTCGGACGCTCCACCACGCTCGGACCCCCGTCCCGCTCCGCCGGATCGATCGCCGGCCACCCCGCCGCCCGGACGGCGCGCGGGGACCACCCGCCCCGCGCGTCATCGTACGGCTCGGACCGGTCCGGCGGGGCCTCCGTCAGAGCCGTCCCTTCAGCTCCGCGGCGAGCCCCCGCGACCAGTGCGACAGCTCCGCCCGGTCGGGCGTCCGGCCCTCGCAGAGCGTGCCCAGCTGGGCGTCGTTGATCCGGTTCGGTCCGGGGATCTCCAGCAGGTAGGCGAGTTCCTCCAGCACCGTGGCGAGCCGCTTGGCGTCCACGTGGTCCAGGGCGACCGCCGCCTCGTGGTGGCTGATGGTGAGAGAACCGGGCATGGCCAACCTCCTCCGTTCGCCCCCGCACTCCCTCCACCGTACGACCACCCCGGCCGCCCTGCTCCCGCTGTCACGGCGGCCCCCGGCCGGTCACTCCGCGCAGCCGGCGGACACGGTGCGCGGTCGAGGCCGGCGGCCCGTCGCGGGCCCGTCACGGCCGCGCCTCCCACCGCCGCCGGCTCACCGCCGGAACCGCCGACACCACCACGCCCGCGGCCAGTTGCCAGACCGCGCCGAAGCCGAGCACGGACGCCACGCCGACCCGGTCCGCCAGCGGTCCCGCCGCCGCCAGCCCGGCCGGCCCGAGGACGAACGCCCCCAGACCGCCGAACGCGCTGATCCTGGCCAGGACTTCGGCCGGCACCCAGCTCTGCATGGTGCTGCTGTACAGCGTGTCGCAGACCGCCGCACCGACGCCCGCCAGCAGCGCCGCCCCCGCCACCGGCACCAGCGGCAGCCCCGCTGCCAGGGCGGCCGAGGGGAGCGCCCAGCCGAACGTCGCCACCGTGGCCACCGCCAGCGGCCGGCCGGGCCGCCGCCCCAGCATCAGCAGCCCGCCCAGCACCGCCCCGGCCCCGTACAGGCCCATCACCAGACCCCAGCCGCGCGCCCCGCCGAGGTGCCGCTGCGCGGTCAGCGGGCCGAGCACCAGGAACGGCGCCCACACCAGCAGGTTGAACAGCCCCATGTGGAGCGTGGTGATCCAGAGCCACGACCGGGAGCGGAACTCCGACCAGCCCTCGCGCAGGTCGGCGAGCATCGACCCCCCGCCGTCCGACGGCTCCTGCGCCCGCAGCCGCAACCGGGCGAGCGCCAGCGCGCCGATCCCGTACGTGACGGCGTCGGTCGCCAGCACCGCGGCCGGCCCGTACACCGCCGTCACCACGCCCGCGGTCGCCGGTCCGGCCACCGTGGCGACCGAACGCGCCAGCCCCAGCAGGGTGTTGGCGTCCGGGAGCCGCTCCCGGTCCCGCACCAGCCCCGGCACCAGCGCCCCCAGCGCGGGCAGGAACACCCCCTCGCCGAACCCCCAGACCACGACCAGCGCCACCATCGCCCACACCGGCGGCCGCCCCGACACCAGCACCGCGGCGAACACCGCCTGCACGACAGCGCGCAGCACGTCCGCGGCCAGCATCACCCGCCGGCTGCCCAGCCGGTCGGCGATCACCCCGCCGGCCAACAGCACCAGCACGACGGGCAGGATCCGCGCCGCCATCACCCAACCGAGCTCGCTGCCCCCGCCACCGCTGCCGAGCACCGCGAAGGCCACCGCCACGGGCGCCATCGAGGAGCCGAACAACGAGGTCGCGTACCCGACGAAGAACCACCTGAAATCGCGCTCGCCCAGCACGGCGAGGCGGTCGCCCAGCCGCGGCCGGCGGGCCGGAATCCGCTCCGTGTCCACTGCCATGGGCAGCAAGTCTGCCTTCGCGCCGAAGCGGCTTTCAAGGGTTTCCGGGAAAAACTTGAGCCTCTTTCCATCAATTCTTGCCCGGCTCGCCGAAGCCGCAGTAAATACGCCCAATCAGCCGCCCCTAGCTGCCATTTACTGCGCACGGACGCTATTCTTCGGATAGTCCAGGACAATGCGTTTACTGCGGGAAAGAGGCTCTGGTGAAGGACCATCCACCGGTCGAGTACGCGGTCGCCGTCGATCGCTACCTGGCCGCCGCCGAACTCGGCACCGCCTCCCGCCGGGTCTACCGGATCGCCCTCGACACCTGGGCCTGGGCCCTGGCCGACCGCCCCGCCCCGACCGGCCCCGAACGGCGCCGCGCCCGGCCGCCCGTCCTCCCGCTCGCCCTGCTCGACCACCCGGACGCCGCCGGCCGCCTCCGCACCGCCGTCACCCACCGCGCCGCCACCACCGACCCGCGCACGCTCAACCGCGAACTCTCCACCCTGCGGGCCGCCTTGACCTGGTGGCGCGCCCAGGGCTGGATCGCCACCGACCCCGCCACCGGCCTGCGCCCGCTCCCCCTCCCCGAACCCGGCACCGCCCCGCTCACCCCCGACGAGCTCCGCGCCCTCTTCGCCCGCCGCGCCCCCCTGCGCGAACAGACCCTCTGGCACCTGCTCCACGAGAGCGGCGCCGCCATCGAAGCCGTCCTCGCCCTCGACGTCGACGACCTCGACCTCCCGCACCGCCGCACCCTCCCCTCCGCCCCGCCCCTCCACTGGCGGACCGGCACCGCCCGCCTGCTCCCCCTCCTCGTCGCCGGCCGCACCGCCGGCCCCCTCTTCCTCACCGACCGCCGAGCCCCCGCCACCACCCCCGCCGCCGACCGCTGCCCCCACACCGGCCGCGCCCGCCTCTCCTACCGGCGCGCCGCCGAACTCTTCACCACCCACCACCCCGGCCTCACCCTCACCCGCCTCCGCCCGGCACCCCCGAACACACCGCCGGCCCCGGACACCAAGCCCGCGGCCGGCGATCAGGAACGGTGAAGCGCCGCACTCGACGACAGCGGCCGGAAACGCGGGAAGCCCCGGACCTCACCGGCCCGGGGCTTCCACGAAAAGAGCCCCCTGTCGGGTTCGAACCGACGACCCCCGCTTTACAAGAGCGGTGCTCTGGCCAGCTGAGCTAAGGAGGCAATGGTGGCCGTCCGCGACGTGGTCACGGCGGCACCGGGGGCAGTCTACCGGGCGGGGCTGGGACGGTGCTGGCATATCCGGGGGACGGGAGGGGCGGTCGGCAGATCGGCCGGGGCGGGCGGGCGTGATGGAACCGATGCCGAAATCGGCGGACCGGGGGCTGACAAGCGGCGGAGGCGCAGGTAGCGTCGCCAGGAGTCGGTTCGCACAGTGGTTCAGACCAGTGGGCGGGCCGATGCGCACGACATCCACCCTTTACTCGGATCGTCCGGCACGTTCCTGCCGGTGAAGGAGAGCACAGCCATGGCTTCTGTCACGTACGACCAGGCGACCCGCGTCTACCCCGGGGCCGACAAGCCCTCCGTGGACGCGCTGGACCTGGAGATCGCGGACGGCGAGTTCCTCGTCCTGGTCGGCCCCTCGGGTTGCGGCAAGTCGACCAGCCTCCGCATGTTGGCCGGCCTGGAGGACGTCAACAGCGGCGCCATCCGGATCGGCGACCGCGACGTCACGCACCTGCCGCCGAAGGACCGGGACATCGCCATGGTGTTCCAGAACTACGCGCTGTACCCGCACATGACCGTCGCCGAGAACATGGGCTTCGCGCTCAAGATCGCGGGCGTCAACAAGACCGAGATCCGCACCAAGGTCGAAGAGGCCGCGAAGATCCTCGACCTCACCGAGTACCTGGACCGCAAGCCGAAGGCGCTCTCCGGCGGTCAGCGCCAGCGCGTCGCGATGGGCCGCGCGATCGTCCGCGAGCCGCAGGTCTTCCTGATGGACGAGCCGCTGTCGAACCTGGACGCCAAGCTCCGCGTCTCGACCCGCACCCAGATCGCGGGCCTGCAGCGCCGCCTCGGCATCACCACCGTGTACGTCACCCACGACCAGACCGAGGCGCTCACCATGGGCGACCGGGTCGCGGTGCTCAAGGGCGGCGTGCTGCAGCAGGTCGACACCCCGCGCAACATGTACGACAAGCCCGCCAACCTCTTCGTGGCCGGCTTCATCGGCTCGCCGGCGATGAACCTGGTCGAGGTGCCGCTGGTGGACGGCGGCGTGAAGTTCGGCGGCTCGGTGGTCAACATCTCCCGCGAGGACCTGGCCGGCGCCGGCAGCGACAAGACCGTGACCGTCGGCATCCGCCCGGAGCACTTCCAGA
This sequence comes from Kitasatospora sp. NPDC127111, assembly GCF_042677465.1. NCBI lineage: Bacteria > Bacillati > Actinomycetota > Actinomycetes > Kitasatosporales > Streptomycetaceae > Kitasatospora > Kitasatospora sp. NPDC127111. Next base: position 73,614 of record NZ_JBHXTG010000037.1, on the reverse strand, counting down.
TCGTCCCGAGCGGCGGCATCGAGGGCGTCGCGGTCACCGTCAACGTGGTCGAGGAGCTCGGTTCGGACGGCTTCGTCTACGGCACCACCAAGATCGGCGGCGAGGACAAGGACGTGGTCGTCCGCGTGCACGGCCGCCAGATCCCGGCCCGCGGCGAGACCATCCACGTCGTGCCGATCGCCGACGAGACCCACGTGTTCTCCACCAGCACCGGCGCCCGCCTGAGCGCCTGAGCAGCCGAGCAACCGAGCAACCGAGCGCCCGAACATCCGGGCGCCGGGAGCGGACGGGCAGTAGCAGGACGGAGCCCCGTCGGACCGCGCGGTCCGGCGGGGCTCCGCCGTCCCCGGGACGTCGCGTCGTCAACGCGGCGCCGTCAACCCGCCGGGTCCGGCCCGCCCCAGCCGTCAACACGATGAAGGGACGAACCGGGACAGCTGGTCACTCGATGGTGTAACGGAGGGCGATCGGGCCCGCACCCGGCGCTACGCTCCTGAGCGTGAAGCAGCTAGTTCGCCGCATCGGCCAGACCATCGCCCTGACCCTGCCCGTGGTCCTGGTGACCACCGGCACCCTCGCCGTGACCAGGGTGCCGTGGGCCCCGCCGACCGGCCTGGACCAGCAGGTGGTGGCGGCGTCCAGCGGAGACGGCGCCGGCATCGGGCGGGCGTCCGCCGGCAAGGTGCCGGAGGGGCTCGCGCCGCAGGACGCGCTCCGCGTCACCCTGCTCGACGAGCTGCGCGCGCACAACCCGGGCACCGCGCTGGACCTGCTGGAGCGCTCGATGCGCGAGCAGCCGGCCCTGACGCCGTACTGCTCCTCGCTCGCCACCGAGCTGGGCAAGGCGGCGGTGAAGAAGTACCAGGGCGACGTCCAGCGGGCCCGGTCCTTCGCCCGCCCGGTCTGTGACGGTTCGTTCGCCTCGGGCACCGCCGGCTGACGGGCAGCCACCCGGCCACCGCCACCCCGCGGTCGTCCCCGTGCCACCCGGCGGTCTCCGCCCGCCCACCGCCACAGCCCGCCGGTTCGGCGACCTGACCGGCGCCGTACGGGCGCGCGCCTATTGTGCAGGCATGACCGCTGACCCCACGCCGCCGCCGGCGCCGCAGCCCACCGCCTCCCAGACCGTCGTCTCCCAGGCCGTCATCCTGGCGGGCGGCCAGGGCTCCCGGCTGCGGCCCTACACGGACGACCGTCCGAAGCCGCTGGTCGAGATCCCGGGGACGGGCACGCCGATCCTCGGGCACCAGCTGGCCTGGCTCGCGTCCGAGGGCGTCACCGACGTGGTGATCTCCTGCGGGCACCTGGCCGACGTCCTGCAGGAGTGGCTCGACGAGGCCGACCTGCCGCTGCGGGTCCGCACGGTGGTCGAGGCCGAGCCGCTCGGACGCGGCGGCGGGCTCAAGTACGCCGCGAGGGCGCTGCCCCGGCCGCAGGAGCCCTGGTACGCCACCAACGGCGACATCTGGACCAGGTTCAGCCTGCGCGACATGGCCGCCTTCCACCACGAGCGGGGCGCCGTCGCGACGCTCGCGCTGGCCCGGCCGCGGATCCCGTGGGGGGCGGTGGAGACCGACCAGTTCGGCAACGTGCTGGACTTCATCGAGGCCCCGCCCTCGCCGTTCCTCATCAATGCCGGTCTGTACGTGTTCAGTCCGGAGTTCACCGAGTTGCTGCCGGACGTCGGCGACCACGAGCGGACCACCTTCCCCCAGCTGGCCCGCGGCAAGCAGCTGGCCGGCTACCAGCTGCCGCAGGGCGTCTACTGGCGCGCCATCGACACCGCCAAGGACCTCACCGAGGCCGCCAAGGAGCTCGCCGCCGGAGCCGGCCGCACGCCTCAGTAGGCCGCACACCCGGCGACGGCCAACGCAACGGCCGAGGGAACCGGAAGGACCGGCCGAGGGAACACGAGAAGGACCGGCCGGAGGAACGGGCGCAGAACCGGACGGAGCAACGCGCACGGCGACGGCCGGGTGCTCCCCCACGGGGCACCCGGCCGTCGCACGTCCTCCCGGAACCCGGCGGCCCGTCAGGTCGCCGTCGGCGACCCCGGCCGCGAGCTCCGCGCACCGCCGCCGGACAGCTCGGCCAGCGGCCCGCTGCCCAGGACCCCGCCCAGCAGCCCCGAGCCGGAGCTGCTCTGGCTCGGCCTCGGCGCCGTCCCCGAGCCGCCCGGCGCCGGCGTGCTGCGCTGCGCGGGGGACGAGCCGCCCGGCGCCCCGGCCGACGGCGCCGCCGGGGCCGAGGACGCGCCGCTCTCCGGCTTGGTCGACCGCGCCTTGCCGCTGGGGGTGGCCGTTCCGGCCTTCGGCGAGCCCGAGGCCGACGCCGGGGAGGACGGGGCGGACGAGCTCGGCGCCGGCGGGGCGGGCCGGGACGGGGCGGGCGAGGGCGAGGTGGACGAGCCCTGCCCGCCGGGGGCCCCCGACGGCCCGCCGCTCGGCCAGACCGGCGTGCCGTAGTCGGTGGCCGGCCGGGACGGGGCGGGGTGCGGGCGGCTGCCGGTGCGGACCGCCGCGCCGAGCATCGACCCGAACAGCAGGGTCAGGCCGACCACCACCGCGGTCACCACCGCGCCCCGCCGCAGCACCCGCCGGCGCAGCGCCGCCGGCGCGTCCGCACCGAACCGGCGCCAGGCCTCCAGGTTGAGCCGCCCGTCCAGCGAGGCGAACGGCGCTCCGGCGATCAGCAGCGGGCTCCACGCCGCGAGGAAGATCAGGTCGGGCGTGTCGTAGACCGGCACGGCCCGCCAGCTGACCGTGAACAGCAGCGCGGCGGAGAGCAGCATCGCCGCCCCGGCCGCGAGCCGCTGCCAGAGGCCGAGCACGGTCAGCACGCCCACCACGATCTCGGTGAACGACACCACCAGGCCGGCGCCCACCGGGTGGGCCATGGCGAAGGCCAGCAGCGGTTCGGCGACCTTCCAGGGGTGCAGCGAGGAGAGCCAGCGCATCATCGAGCCGCGCTCGCCGCCGTCGAAGTACACCGGGTCGCAGAGCTTGCTGAACCCGGCGTAGACGGAGAGCGAGCCCAGCACCGCGCGCAGCGGCAGCAGCACCAGGCCCAGGTCGACCCGGCGGCCGGGGTACCAGGGCTGCTTGCCCTCGGCCGACGCGGCGGAGACCTCGGGCAGCTCGCCGCTGGGCGTCCAGCCCTGGGGCGCGCCGACCGGTCCGACGCCGGCCTCGGTGGCGGTCCCGCCGCCCTCGCGCGGCTGGCGCGGCACGGTCCTGGCGCCCGCGTACGGCGGGATGACCTGGGTGTCGTCCTCGGGCGAGGAACTCCCCCCGAGTCCGCCCCCGCCGAGGCCACTGCCGCCGAGACCGCCGCCGACGCCCGCGCCGCGCCCGCCGACCCCGGCCGGTGCCGGCACGCCGGTGAGCCGGACGGCCTCCAGCAGCCGCGTGGCGGCGAGGTCGCCGGGGGGCGCCTGCCCGCTCCAGGTGACGGCGGTGACCCGGCCCTTGCGGCGCGGTGCGCCGGCGCCGCCGGCCCCGGCCAGGGCCGGCACGGCGGAGGCGGGCACCACGACCTGCGGGGTGACCAGCGGACGGCGGATCAGGCCCTGGGTGCCGTACGGGTCGCCGAACGCGGCGCCGGTGGACAGCAGTCCGGCCGGGGCCTCGATCAGCGGCGCCACCGGGGTGCCGAGCCGGAGCCGGAAGCTCGCCTGGGTGCTGCTGAGGCGCGCGGGGTCCGACGGCACCTTGACGGTGTTGAGGCCGGGGCCCGCGTCTATCCCGGTGCTGCCGCCACCCAGGAGGGGGCGCCGAGGTGTTCTGGTGTCCACACCCGTCTAACCGGGTGACACCCGCTTAGGACACTCTCCCGGGTGGATATCGGGAGTCCCCTTGAAGTGATCATGAGAAAAGCGATCGGGCCCGGTCGGGCCCGATCGCTTTCACTCCGATTGTGGGCGAACGGCGGGGAATTCCGGAGAACGCCTGCGCCGCCCGCCCGCCGTCTGCGGGGTCGGTCAGCCGACCTTGGCGCGCAGCCGCGCGGCCTCGTACAGCACGACGCCCGCCGCGACGCCGGCGTTCAGGGACTCGGTGAGGCCCGACATCGGGATCCGCACCCGGAGGTCACAGGTCTCCGAGACCAGCCGGGACAGGCCCTTGCCCTCGCTGCCCGCGACGATCACCACCGGGCCGGTCAGCGCCTCGAGGTCACCGATCTCGGCCTCGCCGTCGGCGGCCAGGCCGACCACGGTCAGGCCGGCCTTCTGGTACGCCTCCAGCGCCCGGGTCAGGTTGGTGGCGCGGGCGACGGGCAGCCGCGCCGCGGCACCGGAGGAGGTCTTCCAGGCACCGGCGGTCATGCCGGCCGCCCGGCGCTCGGGGATGACCACGCCGTGCGCGCCGAAGGCGGCCGCGGAGCGCACCACGGCGCCCAGGTTGCGCGAGTCGGTGACGCCGTCCAGCGCCACGATCAGCGCGTCCTGGCCGGAGTCGGCCGCCTCGTCCAGCAGGTCCTCGGGGTGCGCGTACTCGTACGGCGGGACCTGCAGCACCAGGCCCTGGTGGTTCATCCCGCCGGTCATCTGGTCCAGCTGCGCGCGCGGGGCCTCCATCAGCGGGATGCCGCGGTCGTTGGCGGCCTGGAAGGCGTCGCGGACCCGGTCGTCGGTGTCGATGAACTGCTGGACGTACAGTGCGTTGGCCGGCACGTCGCCCTGCAGGGCCTCGACCACCGAGTTGCGGCCGAAGACCAGCTCGGCGGAGCCCGCGCCACCGCGCCCGCCCCGGCCGCCGGCACCGGCCCGGCGCATGCCGGCCCGGGCCTTGGCGTCCCGCTCGCGCTTGAGCGCGGCGTTGGCGGCCCGCTGCTTCGGGTGGCCCTTGCGCGCCTCGCCGGGCGGGGTCGGGCCCTTGCCCTGGAGCGCCTTCCGGCTGTGCCCGCCGGTACCGACAGACGCGCCCTTCTTCGATCCGGGGTTGCGGCGGTTCCTGCGCTGGCTGTTGCCGGCCATGGCTGTACTTCCTGTCTGTCCGGCATGCCCGGCGATCCGGTGGGAACCGGCGCGGCCGACGGCATGCGCTACGTCATGCGGGAGGGCCGCACCGGTCCGGTACGGCCCACCCTCACCCCGAAGGGCTACTTGTTGATCGTCCAGCGCGGGCCGGACGGGGTGTCCTCGATGACCAGCCCGGCCACGCCGAGCTGGTCGCGGATGGCGTCCGCGGTGGCGAAGTCCTTGCGGGCCCGGGCCGCCTGCCGCTGGTCCAGGACCAGCCGGACCAGCGAGTCGACCACGCCGTGCAGGTCCTCGCCGCGCTCCGCCCCGGTCCACCGCGGGTCGAGCGGGTCGAGACCCAGCACTCCGAGCATCGCACGGACCTCGGCCAGACGCGCCACCGCGTTCTCCTTGTCGTCCGCGGTCAGGGCGCTGTTGCCCTGGCGGACGGCGGTGTGCACGACGGCCAGCGCCTGCGGGACGCCCAGGTCGTCGTCCATCGCCTCGGCGAAGGCCGGCGGCACCTCGGGCGCGGCGTCGACCGCGCCGCAGCGCTCCACGGCGCGCTGGATGAAGCCCTCGATCCGGCCGAAGCCGGCCTCGGCCTCGCGCAGCGAGTCCTCGCTGTACTCGATCATCGAGCGGTAGTGCGGGGCGGCCAGGTAGTAGCGGAGCACGATCGGCCGCCAGCGCTGGACCATCTCGGAGACCAGCACCGAGTTGCCCAGCGACTTGCTCATCTTCTCGCCGGCCATGGTGACCCAGGCGTTGTGCACCCAGAAGTTCGCGAAGTCGTCGCCGTAGGCCTTGGACTGGGCGATCTCGTTCTCGTGGTGCGGGAAGATCAGGTCCAGCCCGCCGCCGTGGATGTCGAAGGCGGGGCCCAGGTACTTGTGGGCCATCGCCGAGCACTCCAGGTGCCAGCCCGGGCGACCGCGGCCCCACGGGGTCTCCCAGCTCGGCTCGCCCGGCTTGGCGGCCTTCCACATCGCGAAGTCGCGCTGGTCGCGCTTGCCGGTCTCGCCCTCGCCCTCGGGCTGGCGCAGGTCGGCCAGCTTCTGGTTGGAGAGCGCCAGGTAGTCCGGGTAGGAGTTCACGTCGAAGTAGACGTTGCCGTCGGCCGCGTAGGCGTGGCCCTTGGCGATGAGCCCCTGCATCATCTCGATCATCTCGGGGATGTGCCCGGTGGCCCGCGGCTCGACGGTCGGCGGCAGGCAGCCGAGGGCGTCGTAACCGTCGTTGAAGGCGCGCTCGTTCTCGTAGGCGATCCGCCACCACGGCGTGCCGAGCTCGCGCTCCTTGGCGATGATCTTGTCGTCGATGTCGGTGACGTTGCGGGCGAAGGTCACCTGGTAGCCGCGGTAGGCGAACCACCGCTGCATGACGTCGAAGTTGAGGTAGGACCGGATGTGTCCGATGTGAGGCGCCGACTGGACGGTAGCGCCGCACAGGTAGATCGAGACACAACCCGGTACAAGCGGGACGAAGTCGCGTACCTGGCGGGTGCTGGTGTCGTACAGGCGAATGCTCACAGCGTCAAGCGTAGTGGGCACGAGGGGGTGCCCCGCGACATTCTCGAATGTCAATGCCGCGGGAGGGCCGATTTCGCACGGGGCCCTGGCGCCGGCACCCCCTCCGTCACGGGCCGCCGGGCGGGGGCGCGGACCGCCGGACGGGCAGGTCAGAGGTTGCCGACCACCTTGCGCGCGACGATCCGGACGACCACCCGCACGTCCTCCGGCCCGTCGAAGCGGTAGACCTTCTCGCCGCGGTACTTGTGCGCCAGCTCGTCGATGAGCTCCCGGCCGCCCTCCCTGGTCATGGTGACCTGGCCGCGCACCTCCACGTACTGGTACGGGCTGTCCGGCGGATTGACCACCAGGGAGATCCGCGGGTCCTTCACCAGGTTGAGGTGCTTGCGGCGGCCCTCGACGGTGGAGAACAGGATGTCCTCGCCGTCCCGCTTCACCCAGACCACGGAGGACTGCGGGCTGCCGTCGGGTTGGATGGTGGAGACCACGGCGAAACTCTTGCCGTCGATCAGGGCCTTGGCCCGGTCGGAGAGATGGGCGGCCATCGAGGACCTCTTCTCGTCAAGCGGCGTTGGTGGGCCTGCCGGGGCCCGCTCCGAACGGTAGCGATTCCCGGCCCCGCAAGCCGTCCTGAACACCCGTCAACATCCGGGTATTCCCGGAACGGCCCCCCGCCGCCCGGTCCGCTCCCCCGCTCCCCGCCGCCCGGGCCCCGCCCCGCGCCGCCCTCAGCGCCGCTCGTACACCAGGGCGGTGGCGATCGCGGCCAGCCCCTCGGCCCGGCCGGTGAGGCCGAGGCCGTCGGTGGTGGTGCCGGAGACCGAGACCGGCGCGCCGACCGCCGCCGAGAGCGCGGCCTGGGCCTCCTCCCGGCGCTTGCCGATCTTCGGCCGGACGCCGATCACCTGGACCGAGACGTTGCCGATCTCGAAGCCGGCCTCGCGCACCAGGCGGGCCGCCTCCGCGAGCAGGGTGACCCCGGACGCGCCGGACCACTCCGGCCGGTCGGTGCCGAAGTGCGCGCCGAGGTCGCCGATCCCGGCGGCCGAGAACAGCGCGTCGCAGGAGGCGTGCGCGGCGACGTCGGCGTCCGAGTGCCCGGCCAGGCCGTACTCGGCGCCCGGCCACTCCAGGCCGGCCACCCAGAGCGGCCGGCCGGCCTCGAAGGCGTGCACGTCGGTGCCGATCCCCACCCGGGGCAGCGGCGGTGCGGACGGGTCAGTAGGCATCGGTGGCCCTCCGGCGGGCGAGTACGGCCTCGGCGAGCACGAGGTCCAGCGGACGGGTCACCTTGAACGCCTCCTCGTGGCCGGGCACCACCACCACCCGGCCGCCGAAGCGCTCGACCAGGCCGGCGTCGTCGGTGACCGGCGGCAGGCCGCCCCCGGCCTCCTCGGTCAGCGCCTTGGCGTGCACCTCGGCCAGCGTCGCGCGGCGGAAGCCCTGGGGCGTCTGGACGGCCCGCAGGGTGGCCCGGTCGGGCGTGTCGAGCACCGGCTCGGGCGCGCCCGGGTTCGGCTCGACCCGCTTGACGGTGTCGGCCAGCGGGACGGCGGGCACCACGGCCTCGGCCCCGGCCCGGACGGCGGCCGCGACCGCGTCCACCACCTCCACCGGGACCAGCGGCCGGGCGGCGTCGTGCACCAGCACGATCTCCACCTCGGCCGGGATGGCGGCCAGGCCGAGCCGGACCGACTCCTGGCGGGTCGCCCCGCCGGCCACCACCCGGACGTCCTTGCCGTCCAGGCCGTGGCTGTCGAGCAGGCCCACCACCTCGGCCACCCCGTCGGCGGGCGCGGCGACCACGACCAGGCCGACCGCACGGCTGCGGGCGAGCGCCCGGACGGCGTGCACCAGGAGCGGTACCCCGCCCAGTTCCCGCAGGGCCTTGGGGGCTCCGGGCCCCAGCCGCTCACCGCGTCCCGCGGCGGGCACCACTGCTGCTGCGACTGCTGCTGTGGCGTTCAGGTTTCACTCCTTCGGCGAAGTGGGTATGGCCATGGCGTGCGCGACGACCCCGTGCACGACGAGCGTACGGACCCCTTCCGAAAGCACCACGATCCGGCGCCCGCAGCACGCGCACCACGGCACCGCCCCGCCGCACCGGCGGACGCGGTACACGCAGAGCAGCACACGGCAGCACGCGCAGAAACGGTCATCCGGGCCGCCCTGCGGACGGACCCGGAACCGCTCGCGGACCCGGAACCGCTCGGGCGAGGCGTCGTCCGGACACGCCTCAGCGCCCGAAGTGCCACGGCACCGCTCCCGGACGGTTCGTCCAGGAAGCGGCGCGCCGGCACCGGGCGCTGTGAGCAGTGGGCGGGAGCCCGACCGCACTACGAGGCGAGCACCTCGTCGAGCAGCGTCTCCGCCTTGTCCTCGTTGGTGTTCTCCGCCAGCGCGAGCTCGCTGACGAGGATCTGGCGCGCCTTCGCGAGCATGCGCTTCTCGCCGGCCGACAGGCCGCGCTCGCGCTCGCGACGCCAGAGGTCGCGCACAACCTCGGCGACCTTGATAACGTCACCCGAGGCGAGCTTCTCCAGGTTCGCCTTGTAGCGACGGGACCAGTTGGTAGGTTCTTCGGTGTACGGTGCGCGCAGCACCTCGAAGACCCGGTCCAGACCCTCCTGGCCGACTACATCGCGCACGCCGACGAACTCCGCGTTCTCGGCGGGCACGCGGAGCGTCAGGTCTCCCTGCTGCACCTTGAGCACCAGGTAGGTCTTGTCCACACCTTTGATCTGGCGAATTTCGATGGCCTCGATCAGCGCGGCCCCGTGATGGGGGTAGACCACCGTGTCGCCAACCTTGAACGTCATGTGACAGGACCCCTTCCGTGGCTTTCCAGAATAACACGCTTTTCGGCGCACCCGAAGGGCGTTTTCGCAGGTCAGGGCCGGTCTCGGGGCTTGACAAGGACCCCCATGACGTGCTGCGACCGCTGTTCGACGCGGGCTTCCCGCAGGTCGGAGGCGGTTCCGGCGCCCGACGAAACCCGCGGCAACACTCCTGAAACCGTGATTGGATCTTGAGTTTTCACCGTTTATCGGGCCGTTTCCCGATCGTGATCCGATCTTGGTCGAAAGTTGACCGGAACACGACGACGTGCGGCCGTACGGGCGCCCGGCGCGGCCCGGGCGGGCGACACGGGGACCACCCCGTGAGGAGCGCATAAGCGAGGTCGATAATCTGAGACCTGACCAACCGCCACGTGACCTAGGAGAAGCCGCCGCCGTGAGCCGCAGCCTTCGAGTCGGCAGCATCGCCGCCATCGCCGCCCTCGCCATCGCCTCGCTGTCGTCCTGCGCGGCCGGCAACACGCCGGACACCCTGGAGATCAAGCCCGACAACGCCCAGGCGACCGTCGGCACCAGCATCCGCCTGAACAACATCGCCGTCGTCACCGGGGACGAGACCTCCGGTGAGCACACCGGCCCCGCCAACGTGACGGTGAACATCAGCAACTCCGGCGACACCCCGGTCGAGCTGCAGTCCGTCAGCGTGGGTACCGATTCCGCCACCTTCGCCGACGAGAAGGGCGCGCCGCTGGCCACCGTCGTCGTGCCCGCCGGCGGCTCGGTGCTGCTCGGCGGCGACGGCAACCCGTCCGCCCGGATCGCCTCCACCAGCCTGGTCGTCGGCGGCTTCGCGCCCACCACCTTCGCCTTCAAGAGCGGTGAGCGGACCGAGGCCGACGCCGCGGTCTACCCGAACAAGAGCATCTACAAGGGCTTCGGCCCGACCCCCACCCCGGTCGCCGCGCCGACCAAGGCCGCCGGCTCGCCGGCCGCCACCGGTGCCGCCACCCCGGGCGCCACCGCCCCGGCCACCACCCCGGCGACGGCCCCGGCCACCGGTGCGGCCGCCCCGTCCGGCGCCGCCACCGCGGCCGGCACCGCCTCGCCGTCCGCCGGGACCCACTGACCCGCGGCCGTACGACGGAAGGCCCCCTCCGGCAGTGGCCGGAGGGGGCCTTCCGTCGGGCCCCGCGTCGATGACGCGGAGCCCGGCACACCGTGCGGGCACCCGGTGTCTACGGCTCGAACTTGTAGCCGAGGCCGCGGACCGTGACCAGGTAGCGCGGCGCGCCCGGGTCCGGCTCGATCTTGGCCCGCAGGCGCTTCACGTGGACGTCCAGGGTCTTGGTGTCGCCGACGTAGTCCGCGCCCCAGACCCGGTCGATCAGCTGCATGCGGGTGAGCACCCGGCCCGCGTTGCGGAGCAGCATCTCCAGCAGGTCGAACTCCTTGAGCGGCAGGTCGACCTTGGCGCCGTCCACCGTGACCACGTGCCGGTCGACGTCCATCCGGACCGGCCCCGCCTCCAGCGCGCCCGGGCCGCCGTTCTCGCCCGGGCCCTCCGCCTCGCCGCGCCGGCGCAGCACCGCGCGGATCCGCGCGACCAGCTCGCGGGTGGAGTACGGCTTGGTGACGTAGTCGTCCGCACCTATCTCCAGGCCGACGACCTTGTCGATCTCGCTGTCCTTGGCGGTGACCATGATCACCGGGACGTTGGAGCGCACCCGCAGCTGGCGGCAGACCTCGGTGCCCGGCAGGCCCGGCAGCATCAGGTCGAGCAGGACGAGGTCGGCGCCGTTCCGTTCGAACTGCTCCAGCGCGTCGGGCCCGGTGGCGGCGATGGCCACCTCGAAGCCCTCCTTGCGGAGCATGTACGAGAGGGCGTCGCTGAACGACTCCTCGTCCTCGACCACCAGTACTCGGGTCACGATCAGGCCTCCGGGGAAAGCTGGGGGGTTGGTTCTGACAGGGGTTGTGCGGACTCCCCGGCGGGGAGCGCGTGGTCCGCGGGGGCCTGCCCGGCGGGCAGGCGCAGGGTGAAGGTGGAGCCCTGGCCCTCGACGCTCCAGACCGAGACGGTGCCGCCGTGCGAGGCGGCCACGTGCTTGACGATGGAGAGGCCGAGGCCGGTGCCGCCGGTCATCCGGGAGCGGGCCGGGTCGACGCGGTAGAAGCGTTCGAAGACCCGCTCGCGGTCCTTCTCGGAGATGCCGATGCCCTGGTCGGTGACCGAGATCTCGATCAGCTCGCCGTCCGCCTCACCGAGGGCGGCGGCGCTGGAGATCCGACGGGTGGCGATGGCGACCCGGGTGCGCGGCGGGCTGTAGTTGACGGCGTTCTCGACCAGGTTGCCGAGCGCGGCGGCGAGCTGGCCGCGGTTGCCGTGCAGGTAGAGGCCGGCGATGCCGCCCGCCGCGATCAGGATCTGCTTGGCGGCGGCCGGCTGGCGGCAGCGGTCGATCGCCTCGGCGATCAGCTCGTCCACCGCGACCGGCTCCGGGTCGACCATCAGCCGGTCGTCCTGGACCCGGGAGAGGTCGATGATCTCCTGCACCAGACTGGCCAGCCTGGTCGCCTCGATCTGCATCCGGCCGGCGAAGCGCTGCACCGCCTCCGGGTCGTCGGCCGCGTCGGCGACCGCTTCGGAGAGCAGCGAGAGCGCGCCGACCGGGGTCTTGAGCTCGTGGCTGACGTTGGCGACGAAGTCGCGGCGGACCGCCTCGACCCGGCGGCGCTCGGTCTGGTCCTCGACCAGCACGAGGACCAGCCGGGAGCCCAGCGGGGCGACCCGGACCGAGACTGCGAGCGGCTCGGCCGCGCGCGCCGCCCCCGGGCGGGGCAGCTCCAGCTCGACCTGGCGGATCTCGCCGTCCCGGCGCGTCTTGCGGGCCAGCGCGAGCAGCTGGTCGACGGCGACCGCGCCGCCGCGGACCAGGCCCATCGCGTACGCGGCGGAGCTGGCCTTGACCACCTCGTCGCCGTCGCCGAGCACGATCGCGCAGGACCGGAGCACGGAGAGTACGGTGTCCACCCCCGGGGGCAGCGGGGGTTCCTGGGCGGTGGCGCCGAGCGCCTGCTGCCGGTTCCTGCCGTTGGTGCCGTTGTGCCTGCCCCTGGCCTGTTCGCGCTCGCTCCAACGGAAGGCGATGGAGGCCGTGAGGCCGACGCCGAGCCCGGCTATGGCGCAGGCAGCGGCGGCGGCCACGTTCACGTCCATACCGAAAGCCTAAGCGCACGGTGCGGGCGCTCCCCAAGGGTCCGATCAAGGGATCGGCCGCGCGTTGCCGAGAATTCACCTGCACGTGGCTGCCGGTTCACCGCACCGGTCGTGCGTGGTCGCCCGGACGGCCGAGAGTTGGCCGTGCAGCCCGTGTGGGAGTGGGTGGCGGGCCGAACACCCGTCCGCCGCCCCGGTGCGCGCGTACCATTCGCGCCACCAGCAGCGGTCGCCCGAACGCCGTACCCGCGGTCGTACGGGATGACCGGTCGGCACCGCCACCGACACAGCTACTGAGGAGAGAGCATGCGCGACGCGTACCACGAGGAACTCGACTCGATCGGCGACAGCCTGGTCGAGATGGCCCGGCTGGCCGGCTCGGCGCTGGGCCGGGCCACCACCGCGCTCCTCGACGCGGACCTGGCGCTGGCGGAGAGCGTGATCGCCGCCGACGGGAAGATCAACGACCTGCACCACGACCTGGAGAACCGGGCGATCGACCTGCTCGCCCGCCAGCAGCCGGTCGCCACCGATCTGCGCATCGTCGTCACCTCCCTGCGGATGAGCGCCGACCTGGAGCGCTGCGGCGACCTCGCCCGACACGTGGCCAAGGTCGCGCGGCTGCGCTACCCCGAGTCGGCCGTCCCGCGCGACCTGCACGCGACCGTCCTGGAGATGGGCCAGCTCGCCCAGCGGCTGGTGGCCAAGGCCGGCCTGGTGATCGCCACCAAGGACGTCGACAAGGCGCTGGAGCTGGAGCAGGACGACGACGCGATCGACGCGCTGCACCGCGACCTGTTCGCGCACCTGATCGACGACCGCTGGCACCACGGCATCGAGACGGCCGTGGACGTCACCCTGGTCGGCCGCTACTACGAGCGCTTCGCCGATCACGCGGTCTCGGTGGCCAAGCGCGTCGTGTACCTGGTGACCGGTGAGCACGTGGAGGAGTTCGTGGCCGCCACCGAGGCGGCGGAGGCCGCCGGGGAGTGATCCCGGTGCCCCGCGCGCTCACCCCGTCCTCATTCCGCCGTCACCTCGGCGGGTGAGTAAACACAGGGCGGGGGTGGTGGGGGCGCACGGCCTGCCGGGCACCCCACCACCGCGCGCCCGTTGACGCTCCCTCCGATCGGCGGTTTCACTCGAAGCCGTAGGCACCGAAGTGTGCCCGTCAAAGGAGGGTCCAGCGCGATGAAGGCAACCCCGACTCGACCGGAACCGGCACGCGACACCGTCGAGCCGCCCGCCCCGAAGCTGCTGCCCGTCCTCGCGGCCGGCTGCGGCTGCGGTCCGGGCTGCGGCTGCGGCTGCCAGTCCGGCGCCCCCTGCCAGTGCGGCGGCGCCAGCGGCGGCTGCTGCGGGCACTGAGCCCGGCGCCCGGCGGAGCTCCGTGGTGCACGGCCGCCGTGGGAGACGGTCGTGCACCCCGGCCCGTCCGGCCCACCGGGCCATCAATGGTCCGAACCACTTCCCGCCGCAGCGAACCCCCTCACCACAACAACGCTGAACGACGAAGGCCCCGCCCCCGGAATCCGGGGAGCGGGGCCCTTCTCGCCTTCGGGCCTACTTCTTGCCCTGGTTCTTGACCGCCTCGATGGCGGCGGCGGCGGCCTCCGCGTCGAGGTAGCGGCCGCCCTTGGCGACCGGCTTGAAGTCGGCGTCCAGCTCGTAGACCAGCGGGATGCCGGTCGGGATGTTGAGGCCGGCGATGTCCTCGTCCGAGATGCCGTCGAGGTGCTTGACCAGCGCGCGCAGGCTGTTGCCGTGGGCGGTGACCAGGACGGTCTTGCCGGCGGCGAGGTCCGGGACGATGGCGTCGTACCAGTACGGGAGCATCCGCTCGACGACGTCCTTCAGGCACTCGGTGCGCGGACGCAGCTCGCTCGGGATGTCGGCGTAGCGGGCGTCACCGGCCTGCGAGTACTCGGCGTCGTCGGCCAGGACCGGCGGCGGGGTGTCGTACGAGCGGCGCCAGAGCTGGAACTGCTCCTCACCGAACTCGGCCAGGGTCTGGGCCTTGTCCTTGCCCTGGAGGGCGCCGTAGTGGCGCTCGTTCAGGCGCCAGCTGCGGCTGACCGGGATCCAGTGGCGGTCGGCCTTGTCCAGGGCGATCTGCGAGGTGCGGATCGCCCGGCGCAGCAGCGAGGTGTGCACCACGTCGGGGAAGAGGCCCTCGGCGGCGAGGAGCTCGCCACCGCGCGCGGCCTCCTTCTCGCCCTTCTCGTTGAGGTCGACGTCGACCCAACCGGTGAACAGGTTCTTCTGGTTCCACTGGCTCTCGCCGTGGCGGAGGAGGATGAGTCGGTACGTCGTGTCAGCCATGGGCCCCAGCTTAGTGGAGCCGAAAAAAGCCCTGGTGGGGACCTCGACCCCGGGTGTAACGTGCGCACTGCGCTAGTGCCACTTACCTTCCCGCTGCACGGTCCTGCCGGTACCGCTCAGCGGATCGTCCGCCGCCCGGGAGCCCCCACATGCCCGTTCCGCCCGCCCCGCCCGTCTCCGCCAGGATCCGAAAGGCCACGAGCGAGGCGGTGGGCGGACTGCCCCGGCAGTTCTGGTGGCTCTGGACGTCGACCCTGATCAACCGGCTCGGCGGGTTCGTCGTCACCTTCCTCGCGCTCTACCTCACGACCGACCGGGGGTACTCGGCGTCGTACGCGGGCCTGGTCGCGTCGCTGTTCGGCCTCGGCTCGGCGATCGCGGCGGTCGGGGCCGGAGTGCTGACCGACCGGGTCGGGCGGCGGCCGACGCTGGTCGCCGCGCAGCTCGGCACCGCGCTGTTCACCGCGGTGCTGGGCTTCACCGACGGGCAGGTGGCGATCGCGGTGGTCGCCTTCCTGGTCGGCCTCTGCAACAACGCCAGCCGCCCGGCCGTCTCGGCGATCATCGCGGACATCGTGCCCGCCGGGGACCGGGTCCGCGCCTACGCGCTGAACTACTGGGCGATCAACATCGGCTTCGGCCTCTCGGCGGCCGTCGCCGGTCTGATCGCCTCGCACGGCTACCTCACGCTGTTCGTGCTGGACGCGCTGTCCACGCTGGTCTGCGCGGTGGTGATCTTCGTCCGGATCCCGGAGACCAGGCCGGACGCCCCGGCCGCGCGGGCGGACGAGCCGACGCCCGGTCTCGGCACGGTGTTCCGCGACACCCGGTTCATGGCGGTGGTGGCGCTCAACCTGCTGCTCGCCCTGGTCGCCCAGCAGGGCAGCACCACGCTGGCCGTGGACATGGGCCGGGCCGGCATCACCTCCACCCAGTACGGACTGGTGATCGGGCTCAACGGGCTGCTCATCGTGCTGCTGCAGATCCCGCTCACCCGGTGGATGGAGGGCCGCAACCGGACGGCGCTGCTGGTCGCCAGCGCGCTGTTCATCGGCTGGGGCTTCGGGCTGACCGCGCTCGCCGGGTCGTCCGCGTGGTTCTACGCCTTCACCGTGGCGGTCTGGACGATCGGCGAGATCCTCAACGCGCCGACCATGATGGGCCTGGTCGCCGAGCTGTCCCCGACCCACGCCCGCGGCCGGTACCAGGGCGTCTACTCGCTCTCCTGGTCGCTCGCCTCGTTCCTCGGACCGGCGGCCGGCGGCGTGCTGCTGGAGCGGGCCGGCGGCGCGGCGATGTGGGGGGCCTGCGCGGTCTGCGGCACGGTCGCGGCGGCGGGGTACGTGCTCCTCGGGCGGCGGCCGGGGACGGCCACGGCCGGGACGCCGGTGCGGGCGGGTCAGGAGCCCGCCGGGACCGAACCGGCCGCGGCGGGCTCCTGACCTCGGGGGCTACTCGGCGGCGGATGCTTCGGCGGCGGGTGCTTCGGCGGCCGCCGCTGGGTCGGGTGCCTCGGCGGGCGCTCCGGTGGCCGGGGCGGCGAGGTGGGCGAAGGCGGCCAGGTTGCGGGTGGACTCCCCGCGCTTGGTCCGCCACTCCCACTCCCGCCGGATGGCGGAGGCGAAGCCCAGCTCCAGCAGGGTGTTGAACGGCTCGTCGGCGTTCTCCAGCACCGTCCCGAGCAGCCGGTCGACGGCGTCCGGGGTGAGCGCCTCCAGCGGCAGCCGGCCGGCCAGGTAGACGTCGCCCAGCGCGTCGATCGCGTAGGCGACGCCGTACAGCCGGGTGTTGCGCTCCAGCAGCCAGCGGTAGACCGCCTCGTGGTTCTCGTCCGGGCGGCGGATCACGAAGGCGTTCACCGAGAGGGTGTGGTCGCCGACCCGGAGCGCGCAGGTGGTGTTCAGTTTCCGGGTGCCCGGGAGGGTCGCCACCAGCGTGTACGGGTCGGTGGTGGCCGGCTCCCAGGCCACCCCGGCGTCGTCCAGGGCGGTGCGCAGGAGGGAGCGGGCCTCGTCCTTGGTGCGGATTGCCATGGAGGTGACGTTACTCGGCGGTACGGGCGGCGCGCAGCACCTCACCGGCCGCGGCGCGAAGCCGCTGCCCGGTCAGGCGAGCAGCCGCCGGGCACCGGCCAGACGGCCGGCCGGGCGGGCGAGGCTGCCGGCGTACACCTCGGCGGTGGTCGCCGCCGCGGTGTCCCAGCCGAAGCCGGCGGCGTGCCGGGCGGCCGCCGCACCCTGCCGGGCGAGCAGACCCGGGTCGGTCACGTACGGCTCCAGGGCGTGCGACCAGGCCTGCGGGTCGTGGCCGCGGACCAGGGTGCCGGTCACGCCGTCGCGGACCGCGACCGGCAGGCCGCCGACCGCGGCCGCCACCACCGGCGTGCCGCAGGCCTGCGCCTCCAGCGCGACCAGCCCGAAGGACTCGCTGTACGAGGGCATCACCAGCGCCGTCGCCGCGCGGTACCAGTCGGCGAGCAGCGCCTGGCCGACCGGCGGGTGGAACCGGACCACGTCGCAGATGCCCAGCTGGGCGGCGAGCTTGTGCAGGCTCTCGGGCTTGGCCAGCCCGGTGCCGGACGGCCCGCCGACCACCGGGACCACCAGCCGCTCGCGCAGCTCCGGCCGCCGCTCCAGCAGCGCCGCGACCGCGCGGAGCAGCACGTCCGGCGCCTTCAGCGGCTGTATCCGGCCGGCGAACAGCAGCACCGCGGCGTCCTGCGGCAGGCCGAGCCGGGCCCGGGCGGCCGCGCGGGCCTCCGGACCGCCCGGACGGAAGACGTCCAGGTTGACGCCCGGGTGCACGACGGCCAGCTGGTCCGGGCGGGCGGCGTAGTGCAGGGCCAGCTCGGCGGCCTCCTCGGTGGTGTTGGCGATCAGCCGGTCGGCGGCCTCGACCACCTGCGTCTCGCCGATCACCCGGGCGGCCGGCTCGGGGGTGTCGCCCTCGGCCAGCGCGGCGTTCTTGACCTTCGCCATGGTGTGCATGGTGTGCACCAGCGGCACGCCCCAGCGCTGGGCGGCCAGCCAGCCCACCTGGCCGGAGAGCCAGTAGTGCGAGTGCACCAGGTCGTAGTGGCCGGGACGGTGACCGGCCTCGGTGCGGAGCACCCCGTGGGTGAAGGCGCAGAGCTGGGCCGGGAGGTCCTCCTTCACCAGCCCCTCGTACGGGCCGGCGGTGACGTGCCGCACCAGGACGCCCGGGGCCAGCTCGACGGTGGGCGCGTCGTCCGAGCAGATCGCCCGGGTGAAGACCTCGACCTCGATGTCCAGCGCGGCGAGCCGCTTGGCCAGCTCCACGATGTAGACGTTCATGCCGCCGGCGTCGCCGGTGCCCGGCTGGTGCAGCGGGGAGGTGTGGACGCTGAGCATGGCGATCCGGCGCGGGCGGCGGCGGCCGCCCGTGACCAGCGACTGGAGCCGGCCTCGCGCGGGCGCGGCCGGCTGGGCACGGCGCATCGAACGGACGGGGTGCTGGATCACCTGGCTGAAGCCTCCTCTGTGCTGCCCGTCTCCGCAGCCTGCTCGGCTGCTGCCTGCTGTCCGGTGTGTGCGCGACCGCCCACGCCGCTCCGCCGCGCCACCGTTCACGACGCGCCGGCCTGCTGCCCCGTCCGGGCACACATCACCACCAGTGTGCCAACCACGTGGTCACCGATCGGCATTCCCGTCTCGGCCCATGAGATGGCCCACGGTGGCGGCCGGCCGGGCCCGCGCGGCGCCGGGCGCGCCGGAGCGGGGCCCAGCGCGCGGGGGCGGGGCCGCGGGCGGGGGCGGACCGGCGGCGGGCGAGGCGGCCGACCGGCGGGCGGAGCGGGGCCGGGCGGGCGGACGGGGGCGCGGGGGCGGCCGCGTACGCTTTTGGGCATGGCCGCCTCCTTCGACTCCGTGACCACGCCTGCCCGCGGGCGGGCGGCGCGGCCGGTGGGAACCGTGACGCGCGGCACCACCAATACCAACCGGCTGCGGCGGATGGACCGCTGGATCGCCCACACGCTCGGCCCGGCGCTGCGCTCCGCCGCCCGGCCGCCGGTGGCCGTCGACCTCGGGTACGGCGCCGCGCCGTGGACGGCGGTCGAGCTCTCCGGCCGGCTGCGGGCCGTCCGGCCGGACGTCCGGGTGGTGGGGATCGAGATCGAGCCGGAGCGGGTCACGGCCGCGCTGCCGTACGCCGAGCCGCCGCTGCTCAGCTTCCGGCGCGGCGGCTTCGAGGTGCCGCTGGACGGCGGGGCGCCCGCGCAGCTGATCCGGGCCGCCAACGTGCTGCGGCAGTACGAGGAGTCGGCGGTGGCCGCGGTGTGGGACCGGCTCCGCGCCCGGCTGGCGCCGGACGGGCTGCTGGTCGAGGGCACCTGCGACGAGATCGGGCGCCGGCACGTCTGGGTCGCGCTGGGCCCGGAGGGCCCGCGGACGGTGACCTTCGCGGCCCGGCTCGGCGGCCTCGGGCAACCCTCCGACCTGGCCGAACGGCTGCCGAAGGCGCTGATCCACCACAACGTGCCGGGCCGGCCGGTGCACGCCTTCCTGACCGACTTCGACCGGGCCTGGGCGGCGGCCGCGCCCTACGGGGCGTTCGGCGCCCGGCAGCGCTGGGTGGCCGCGTGCACGGCGCTGGCGGGCAGCTGGCCGCTGGTGGACGCGCGCGGGCGGTGGCGGCAGGGCGAGGTCACCGTGCCCTGGACGGCGCTCGCCCCGTAGGTCCGGCCCGCTCCCGGGCGGGGCGGGGCCGGGCGGGGTGCCGGCTGGGCGGGGCTGGTGATCGAGCCCGGGGATTCACTCGAACGAGTTATCGAATATCTCTGGCGTGTTGACGCCTCGTCACGCCACCATGGGGGGCATCCGGCCAGCGCCCATCCGACCAGCGCCTCAGTCCTGCTCCTCCCGCCCCTCCGTCCACTCCCGCACCTCCGACTCCATCGCCCGCCATTCCCGTTCGAACGTCCGGTACGCCTCGGCGCCGAAGAGCACGAACCGCACCTCCGTCAGTTCTCGCACCGGCCCGGGCCCCGCGGCCGCGACGGTGCCGAGCGCGATCCGGGCCGCGTCGTCCAGCGGCCACCCGTACACCCCGGCCGACACCGCCGGAAAGGCCACCGTCCGCGCGCCCAGCTCCGCCGCCACCCGGAGCGACTCGCGGTAGCAGGAGGCCAACAGCTCCGCCCGCTCGTCGTACTCCTCCTCCCGGTAGACCGGCCCCACGGTGTGCACCACCCAGCGGGCCGGCAGCCGCCCTGCCGTGGTCGCCACCGCCTGCCCCGTGGGCAGACCCCGGCCCAAGTGCGAGGCCCTGAGCCTGCGGCACTCCTCCAGAATCAGCGGCCCGCCCTTGCGGTGGATCGCACCGTCCACCCCGCCGCCGCCGAGCAGAGAGGAATTGGCGGCGTTCACCACCGCGTCCACCTGCTGTTCCGTGATGTCACCCTCGACCAGGGTGATCCGCGTCACCACCGCGACCGTCCTCTCCGGCCCGCGCCGGCGCCCGCCGGTACGGGCTCCGGCCGTCGCCCCTGTCCGGTTCCACCACACCGCCACCGGCGTGGCACTTACCACAACCGTGCCGGTCGGCCAGAGAGTTCCCCGGAGATCACGTTATGGTCGCGAGAAGTTCCCCGACGCAGGGTGCCAGGCGGGCACTGCGGACGGACGCCGACCGTTACGCACTCGGGGAAAGGGAGGATCAGCCGATGCCCGCAACGGGAGACGGGCGGGCACCTGGTGCCGCCGACCTGCCGGGCACCCTCGACGGTGCCCGTTCCGGCCGTGCCCGAGACCGGTCCGACGACCGGCCGGCCGGCCCGGCCACGGCGCCTCCCCCGATACCCCACCCCCGGTCGGACTCCGGCGCCGCCGGACCGGCCGCCGCGACCCCGGCCGCTCCGCTCAAGCTGCTGGTGATCGAGGACGACGCCTCCGACGCCCAGCTGCTCAAGGCCGCGGTGGCCGACAGCGGTGCCCCGATCGAGATCCACTGGGCCCGCGGGCTGGACCAGGCCGCCGAGCTGCTGGCCCCCGCGCGGCGCGGCCGACCGCGCGGCGCCGACTTCAGCTGCGTCCTGCTCGACCTCGACGCCCCCGCCGACCTGCCCCACCCCTCGGACGCCTCGGACGGCCTGGAGGGCCTCCACGAGCTGCTCCGCCGGGCCCCGCACACCGCCGTCGTGGTGCTCACCGACGCCGCCGGCGCCGAACTGGGCGCCGCCGCGGTGGCCGCCGGCGCCCAGGACTTCCTGATCAAGAACGAGACCGACGGCCCGCTGCTCGCCCGCGCCCTGCGCTACGCGGTCGAGCGCAAGCGCGCCGACGAGTCTCAGCGCCGGCTGGTCGAGGCCGAGCTGCGCGGCCAGGAGAACGCCCGGCTCCAGCGTCACCTGCTGCCCACCCCGCTGCTGGACGGCGCCGGGCTCTCCTTCACCCGCCGCTACCGGCCCGGCCGCCGCCGCGCCCTGCTCGGCGGCGACTTCTACGACGCGGTCCGCACCGACGACGGGACCGTCCACGTGGTGATCGGCGACGTCTGCGGCCACGGCCCGGACGAGGCCGCGCTCGGCGTGGCGCTCCGGATAGCGTGGCGCACCCTCGTCTTCGCGGGCCTCACCGGCGAGGCCCTGCTGACCACCCTCCAGCACGTGCTGGAGCACGAGCGGCGCAGCGACGAGATCTTCGCGACGCTCTGCATGCTGGTCATCGAGCCCGGCGACGCCGCCGGCCGGCTGGACTCGCTCGGCGCCGTCGAACACGCCCGGCTCTACCTCGCCGGGCACCCCGCACCACTGCTGCTCGGCGCCGACTGCAAGCCGGTGACGCTGCCCGCCGACCTCGCCGGCCCCGCACTCGGCCTGCTGCCCTGCGACGACGGCCAGGCCACCTGGCCCCCGCACCGGCTCGAACTCCACCCGGGCTGGCGGCTGCTGCTCTACACCGACGGGCTGATCGAGGGCCGGGTCGGCGCCGGGTCGCGCCGCCTCGGTCAGGACGGGCTGGCCGACCTCATCGGTGACCACCAGTCCGCCGGGCTGACCAGGGGCCGCCTGGTGGACAGCGCGATCGCCGAGGTCGAGGAGCTGAACGGCGGCGCTCTGACGGATGACGTCGCCGTGCTGCTGCTGGAGCGCAACCCGGTCCAACTGATCCTGGGCTGACCGGCCGGGAGAGCTGACCGGGACGAGGACTGACCGGACGGGAGCCGGCGGCACGGGCGAGCCCCGGAGGCACGGACGAGCCCCGGCGCGCGGGACCATCCGTGCCTCCGGGGCTCGTCGTCGTTTCCGCGGCTCCGGCCTACCCGCCCCGGTCTACCAGGGGCCGTACGGGCCCATGTTGCGCCGGTCGCCCCCGCCGCCCCGGCTGGTCAGCTCCTTGATCGCGGGGCGCACGTCGACCATGTAGACGATCGCGGCGACCAGACCGGCGATGGTCAGGAAGCTGTACAGGAGGTCCACCCCGAAGAGCAGGTCGAGGCCGAACGCCGCCCCCAGGATCGCCAGCCAGAACCCCTTGGTCTTCTTGTCCGCCGCCCGGTACGCGTCCTCCCGGCGGACGGCCGCGTCGATCAGGGCGAACAGCTTGAAACCCAGGATGGCGACGCCCACCCACCAGAACGGGTTGAGGTAGTGCAGGCCCAGGATCTGGCCCATTCCGGTCTCCTCTGCGTCTCACGCGCCTCGCGCGTCCCGTACGTCCCGTGCGTCCCGGCTCCGGCTCTCCGGCCGCCGCCCATCCTGGCACGGCGGCCCGCCCACCACGCTGTCAACGTTCCGTGGTCGGCCGCTGTGCCCTACTCGGCGCTCTTCCGGCCCCGGGCGGACTTCTTGGCGGTGGGCCCGGCGGCGGGCTCCTCGGCCTCCGCCGCGGTCTCGTCGTCCTCGACCAGCTCGGCGTCGACCGGCTCGGGCTCCTCGGCCACCGCCTCCGCACCCGCCGGCTGCACGGCGGCCGGGGCGCCCTCGGCGGGACGGCTCCGGTCGACCACGCCCTTGCCGCGCTCGGCGAGCTCGTCGTAGGCCTCCTTGGCCTTCACCGCCAGTTCGACCGCACGGCCGACCTGCGCGAGCGCGAAGCTCTGCGCCTTCTCCTGGAGCTCCTTCAGGTCGGCGGGCAGGGTGCTCACCGTGCCGGCGACCTTCGCCTGCGCGTCCACCAGCCGGCTCTGCGCCTCCTGGAGCTTCGCGGTGGCCTTCTCCTGCGTGCCCTTGCGGTCCGCGGCCAGCGCCTCGACCTTGCCGGGCACCTCGCGGAGCTTCTCGTAGGCGAGGTCGCCCGCACCGGCGAGGGCGTAGAGCGGGGTCGGGTCGCTCAGGGTCTTCTTGATCTCGTCCGTGATCGCCATGACTGGTCTCCCGTGGGTCTAGGTTGCCGGGCCGGCGGTCCTCGGACCGTCGGCCTCGGGGTCGTCGGGCACCGCGTCCGTGTCCTTGCGGGCGGCGTTCTCCTTGAGGAAGGCGTCGTAGACCGCGAGCAGCGCCTGCTTCTGCTGCTCGTTGATCAGCGGATCGGCCAGGATCGAGGCCCGCAACTCCAGGCCCTCCCCCCGCCGCTCCTCCAGGATCCCGGCCTGGACGTACAGCGTCTCCGCCGAGATCCGCAGCGCCTTGGCGATCTGCTGGAGGATCTCCGCACTCGGCTTGCGCAACCCTCGCTCGATCTGGCTGAGGTAGGGATTGGACACGCCGGCGGCCTCCGCCAGCTGCCGCAACGAGTACTGCGCATTCCGCCGCTGCTCGCGGATGTACTCGCCCAGCGAACCGACATTCAGTGAGGCCATGCGACCAGCCTGCCCCACTCCGCTTGCAATTGCAAGCAAGCCGCTAGCAACAGCAACCACGGCGCGCCGGGACGTGCCGCGCAGGCCGACCTCGGCGAAGTAGGCCGCGGCGGAGGCGGGGTCGCTCCGGGTGTGGCCCGGCTCGGGCGCCCGGTGCACCGGTCGCGGGCGAGGCGCCACAGGGTGCCCAGGTCTATGACGCGACCGCGCTGCTGACCGGTCTTCCGCGGCCAGGTGTCGACGCAGTCGGCGGAGCGGAACAGGCGCCGGTTGCCGCAGGGGCGCACGACGTCGTCCCAGGCCCGAAGTGCATGGGGACGAGGAAACGGGCCACCTGGTCGCCCTGCGGCGGTGCGTCCCGGCCGACCACCCAGGCGTGCGGGGCGGCGCAGGCCTGGCAGCGGGTGGCTACCAGCCCGTCGGGTTCGTCCCGGAGGAGGAGGGGCAGGGCGAAGGAGTCCCAGGCGCAGCCGCCCCACCGCCGGGTGTGCGTCCCCATGCCGGAAATGCCGAGCAGTACGGACGCGAAGGGGGCCATCACGTCATGGCTGTCGTGAAGGGCGCGCAGTTCCCGACGCACCTGGTCGGGGGCGAGTCCGGTGAGCCGGGCGAGCTCCGGCACGCTCGGAGCGGCCGGTGCGCGGCCGGTGCGCGGCCGGTGCGCGCGAATCCGTGGTGGCCGGCCAGGCGGAACCGCTCCCTCCCGTCGAGGTCCGTCGGCGCCGCGGGGACGTTCCCGGTCATCGTCCGCGGCTCCTTCGCCGGTCGAGGCGGCGGGCCCGGGGTGCACCCCGGCGGGGGCCCCGCCCGCGCGCTCCTCGCCGAGGATGTGGCGCTGTCGACGGCGGCGGCCGAGGCGGGGACACCGCCCACCGGGCGTCCGTCAGCCGCCCGGCGCGGCCGCCGCGGTGATCGCCGGCCAGCGGGGGGCGATCAGAGCGGGGAGCGTGCCCGCGGGGGTAGCGGACCCGCCGGCGAGGTCGAGGGCCAGGCGGGCGGTGAGCGGGTCCGCGGCCAGGGCGGTCCGCACGGTGCGGTGGTCCGGGCCGCCGGCCCGGACGGCGTCGGCGAGGAAGAGCAGGTTGGCCACCACGCCCGCCCACCGCGGGCCGGCCGGAGCGGCTTCCGCGGTGTGCCCGGCGGCGACGGCCCACGGGTCCGGGGCGAGGTGCCGGACCGCGCCGACGCCGGTGAAGGACGCGGCCGCGGCACACATCTCACACGGCTGGTGGCTGCTCCACAGGGTGTGGATGCCGAGGTCCCAGTCGGTGCGGGCGTGGGCGAGCGCGTTCAGCTCGGCGTGGGCGAGCGGGGAGCCCTGGAGGAGGTCCGGACCGCCGGGCGGGTCGTAGGCGCGGTTGCGGCCCTCGGCGACGATCGCGCCGTCGGCGTCGGTGAGCACCGCGCCCACCGGCAGGCCGCCGTCGAGCCAGGAACGGTGGGCCAGTTCCAGGCAGCGGCGGGCGGCCGGCGCGAGTGCTGCCCAGGCCGACTCGAAGCTCTCGGTGGTCCCCATCCCGCGAGGCTAGTGAGGGCCGGCCCGGCTTCGGCACTGTCGGATCGCACGGATCGCACGGACCGCACGAACCTACGGCTCGTACCGGGGAGCGCGGGGCGGGCGAGGGGGCCCGGGGGGTCAGACCGGTTCGGGGACGCGGATCGGCATCAGGATCGAGTAGGTGCCGTCACGGCCGGCCGTCCGGATGGCCAACGGGGCGATCGGGCCGGTGATTTCGAGGACGAGTTGCTCGGGACCGCCGGCCCGGAGGGCGTCCAGCAGGAAGTCGCGGTTGACCGCCACCCGGACGTCCCCGGGAGCCGGTTCCGCGCCGTCGGCGGCGACGCTGAGCCGCCCGTCCCCGTCGAGGGCGAGCACGGTGACCTCGCAGGCGGCGCCGTGCGGGCCGGAGGGCAGGCTGCGGGTCGCCCCGGACTCGACCGCACCGCGCAGCTCGGTGGCGGGCAGGCCGACCCGGTGGACCGGGTCGAGCCGGACCAGCGAGCGGTAGTCGGGGTAGTCGTGGTCCAGGGTGGCGCCCTCGATGAGGTGGCCGCCGGTGCCGGCCCGGAACCGGCCCGCCCCGAGCGCCAGTTCGGCGTGCTCGGCGCCCGAGCCGAGCAGCGCCCGGACGCCGTCGACCAGCGCGGTCGGCACGATAGCGGCGACCGAGGAGCCCGCGGGGGCTCCTGCGCCCACCGACCCGGACGGGGCCGCCGACCCGGACGCGACCGGCGGCTCGGACGCGCCCGGCAGCCCGGACGTCACCGGGAGCTCGGCCAGCGCCATCCGGTACCGGTCGGTGGCGACCAGCCGCAGCAGCCCGCCGTCCAGGTCGAACAGCACGCCGGACAGCATCGGCACCTCGGGGTCGCCGCCGACCGCGAAGCGGACCGCGTCCAGAGCGGCGGCCAACTCGTGGGCGGGAACGGTGAAACGGTGCTCGACGGGTGTGGCGGTCACGGGGTTCTCCCTCTGGTCGATGAGCCTGCGGATCAGGGAGAGCTCCCGGCGGGCATCGGCGAGCCCGTCCTCCAGCCGCCGTAGGTGCGCGTCGACCACCTGCCGGGCCGCGCCGGAGCCGGGGGCCGCGCCGAGCACGGCCCGGATGCCGGCCAGCGGCAGCCCGACCCGGCGCAGCCGGCAGATCAGCCGGGCGTCGGCGAGCTGGCCGGGCGCGTACCAGCGGTAGCCGGTCTGCGGGTCGACCCAGGCGGGGGTGAGGACGCCGGCGCCGTCGTAGAAGCGCAGCGCGCTGACGCCGAGGCCGCTGTCGCGGGCCAGCTCACCGATGCTGCGCAGGTCGCTCTCCATGCCTGGGACTCTCGGGCCTCGACCGGGTCGAGGGTCAAGCCGCACGGGGCCGGACCGGGGTCGACCGTACCGGGCGGCGCGGGCCGCCGCTCCCCCGTCCGGGTGGTCTGCGCGGATTGCCCGCGCCAGTGGTTGAACTTTGAACGAAAGCGTCCTACAGTGGAGGCAACAAGTTGAAGCCTAAACAACTGGCTTCGAACCCGAGGAGGAGCCATGGGCCTTTTCAACCGCACCAAGAACGCCACCACCGCCACCGCCGTCGTCGAGGCCCCCGCGGGCCCGGACCTGGGCCACCTGACGGGCGACTGGGCCATCGACACCACCCACAGCGAGGTCGGTTTCTCGGTGCGCCACGCCATGGTCACCAACGTTAAGGGCCGCTTCACCGAGTACGACGGCAAGCTGCACCTGGACGGCACCACGCCGGGCAACTCCAGCGCCGAACTCGTGATCAAGGTCGCGAGCATCGACACCAACCAGGCCCAGCGCGACGAGCACCTCCGCACCGGGGACTTCTTCGCCGCCGAGACCTACCCGGAGATCCGCTTCCGCAGCACCTCCGCCGAGCGGCTGCGCGGCGACACCTACCGGATGACCGGCGAGCTCACCATCAAGGACACCACCCGGCCGATCGTGCTGGACCTCGACTACACCGGCAGCGCCACCGACGCGTACGGCGCCGAGCGGGTCGGCTTCGAGGGCTCGGCCGTGCTGGACCGCACCGACTGGGGCCTCACCTACAACGCGGCCCTGGAGACCGGCGGCGTGCTGATCGGCGAGAAGGTCAAGCTCAGCTTCGACATCTCCGCCGTCAAGGCGGCCTGAACCGGCCGACCACGGCCACTGCCCCGACGGGCACCACCGCGGCCGCCACCACGACCGCCCCGCACACGACCCACCCCTGCCGACCCCCGAGCGGCAGGGGTGGGGTCGTCTCCGGGCCCCAACAACCGCCGACGCCGCCGAATTCCGGCCCGGCGGCAGGGAATCGAACCAGCGGCGCGGAACCCGGCGGACGCCACCCAGCCGCACGACCCGGCCGTCCGGAACCCAGCCGTCCCGACACCCAGCCGTCCGGAACCCGGCGGTCCGGAGCCCCGCGGCACGGGGTTCAGCGCGCCGACGCCTCCAGCAACGCGGCATCGGCCGCCGGCAGCCAGCTGCCCGCCGGGCGGCGCAACCACCCCTCCCGCGCGCCGAGTTCGGCGGCCGCCGTCAGCAGGGCGGTCAGGCCGGGGTGCCGCAGGCCCGGGCGGTGCACCAGGCTGACCAGGCTGAGCGGCACCGGGTCGACCAGCGGCACGTTCACCACGCCCCGGATGAGCGGCCCGCTGGTGGTGGTCAGCATCGGGTCGCCGTGCCGGGTGAGGTAACGGGCCGTCTCCTCCACCCCGACCGGCGGGACGTACGGCGCGGCCGCCGTCAGCCCGTGCTCGCGCAGCAGCCGGGCGCCGAGGTCGGCCCACTCGGTGGTGGCCGGGTTCCCGGCGCAGATGTCGACCGGGTGGCCCGCCAGGTCGGCGAGCCGCAGCACCGGGCGGCCGGCCAGCGGGTGGGTGTCCGGCATCATCACCGAGACGCGCTCCAACCGCACCGGCACCTGCGCGAGTTGGGATCGCACCCGGGCGTCCAGACCGGCGAAGCGGCCGAGCGAGGCGTCCAGCCGGTGGGCGATCAGCGCCTCGGCCGCCGCCGCGAGGCCGCCGAGGTAGCGGGCCAGGATGTCGCCGTTCGGCCAGGCCGCCCGAGCCGGCCCGAGCAGCCGGTCGGAGGTCAGGTCGGGGCCGCTGACGTCGCTGTTGACGTCCAGCAGCAGGGGGCGCTGCTCGGCGGCCGTCAGGATCTCGTCGTGCAGGGCCAGCAGTTGCCGCGCCTTCGGCAGCAACCGCTGCCCGGCCCCGGTGAGTTCGACGCTGCGGGTGGTCCGGGTGAAGAGCGCGTCGCCGAGCAGCCGCTCCAGCGCGCGGACGTCCCGGCTGAGCGCCTGCTGCGCGACGTGCAGGCGCTCGGCGGCCCGGCCGAAGTGCAGGGTCTCGGCCGTCGTGACGAAGCCGCGGAGCAGCCGGGGGTGCAGGTCGGAGGGCATGGCGGCAGATTAACAACATCGTGTTGTCAGTGCGGCGAAACAGGTGTTGGACGGCCGTCGGACGGCTGCGTGAGGCTGGAGGCATCCCTCCCCCACGTCCTCGGAGTCCCATGCTCGCGTCCTACCGGCGGCTGTTCGCCCGGCCCGGCACCGCCGCCTTCACCCTCGCCGGGCTGCTCGGCCGGCTCTCGATGTCGATGACCGGGGTCGCGCTGGTGGTGCTGATCGCCGAACGGCGCGGCTCGTACGCCCTGGCCGGCACCGTCTCGGCGGCCGGCCTGGCCACCGGGGCGATCGGCATGCCGCTGATCGGCCGCCTGGTGGACCGGTACGGGCAGGCGCGGGTCACCGTCCCGGCCACGCTGTACAACGCCGTCCCGTTCGCCGGCCTGCTGCTCTGCGTCCGCTCCGGCGCGCCCGACTGGACGCTGTACGCCTGCTGGGCGGCCGGCGCGGCGGCGCCGAACCTCGGTGGCATGGCGCGGGCCCGCTGGGCGCACCTGTACCGGGCCGACCCGGCCGCCCGGCACCTCGCCAACTCCTTCGAACAGGCGCTGGACGAGCTGTGCTTCATGGCCGGGCCGGTGCTCGCGATGGTGCTGTGCACCGCCGTCGCCCCGGAGGCCGGCCTGGTCACCGCCGGGGTGGTCGGCTCCACCGGCGCCCTGCTCTTCGCCGCCCAGCGGCGGACCGAGCCCCCGCTCGCGGAGCGCGTGGCGGGCACCCGGCACGGCTCGCCGCTGCGGGTGCCCGGGCTGCGGGTGCTGCTGCTGACCTTCCTCGCCACCGGCCTGGTCTTCGGTTCGACGGAGCTGACCACCGTGGCGTACGCCGACGCGCTCGGGCAGAAGCCGGTGGCGGGCGGGCTGTTGGCGATGGTCGCGGCCGGTTCCTGCGTGGCCGGGCTGGTCTTCGGGGTGCTGCGGCCGCGCCGGGCGCCGGGGGCCCGGTTCCTGCTCGGCGTCGCGGCGATGGCCGCGCTGCTGCTCCTGCCGCTGGCCGCCGGGGCGGGCGGCGCAGACCTGACGGTGCTCGGCGTCACGCTGTTCGCGGCCGGGACGGGCACCGCGCCGACCATGGCCACCGGCATGATGCTGGTCCAGGAGCTGCTGCCGGCACGGCAGTTGAACGAGGGCATGGCGGTGGCGGTGTCGGGCATCGTGGTCGGCATCTCGGCCGGCGCCTCGCTGGCCGGTGCGGTGGCCGAACAGGCCCCGCCCGGCACCGGCTACTGGCTGCCGGCGGGGGCCGCCGCGCTCGCCCTGCTGATCGCCCTGGCCGGCCGCCGCCACCTGCGCACCCCGGGCACCCCGGCCGCACCAGCCACCCCGGCCGCCCCGGCGGCACCCGACGCCCCGGCGGCACCGGAAAAATCCGAACACCTGGTCGGCGCCGCGGGATAGCGTCCCGGCATGAACGGGATCCGGTACCTCCGTGGTGATGCGACCTCGCCGCAGGCGAAGGGCGCGAAGGTGATCGCCCACGTGTGCAACGACCTCGGGGGCTGGGGCAAAGGCTTCGTGCTGGCGGTGTCGCGGCGCTGGCCGGAGCCGGAGGCGGCGTACCGGCGCTGGCACCGGGAGCGGGCGAAGAACGACTTCGGGCTGGGCGCCGTACAGCTGGTGCGGGTCGAACCGCAGGTCTGGGTCGCGAACCTGGTCGGCCAGCGCGGCATCCGGACCGGCCGGTCGAGCGGAGCGCCGGTGCGGTACGGGGCGATCGACACCGCGCTGGCCACGCTGGCCGACCGGGCCCTGGAGCTCGGCGCGTCCGTCCACATGCCCCGGATCGGCTGTGGACTGGCGGGCGGACGCTGGGAGTTGGTCGAGCCGCTGGTGACGGCCCGGCTGGTGGAGCGGGGGGTGTCGGTGACGGTCTACGACTACGACTGAGGCCCGGCGGCCGGCCAGCTGTACTCGTACTCGGGCAGCACGTGGCCGCCCGGGAAGACGCCCTCCTGCTCCGCCGTCCGGCGGCCGCCCGCGCGCTCGTAGAAGGCGACCGCGCGGGTGTTGTCGCGCAGCACCTCCAGGTAGAGGGTGGCCCCGGGGTGGCGCCGGGCGACGTGCGCCCGGGCCTCGTCCAGCAGCGCCCGGCCGATGCCGCCACCGGTCCGGCCGGGCCGGACGTGCAGGTTGTCCAGCAGCACCCGCCCGTCCGGCTGCGGCACCAGGTAGGCGAACCCGACGGTGTCGCCGTCGAGTTCGGCGATCAGCAGCTCGGGCGCGTTGGCCGGCTCGCCGTAGTCGGCGGACAGCCGCAGCGTCCAGAGCTCGCGGCGTTCGGCCGCCAACCCGTCACCGAGCGCCCGGGCCGGGACGATGCCGGCGTACGCGGTGCGCCAGCTGAGGGCGTGCAGATCGGCGACGGCTGCGGCGTCCCGGACGGTGCCGCGACGGATGGTGGCGTTCATGTGACGAGCCTCCCACAGAACTCGACTTGAACATGTTCAACGCCTCCCCCTAGAGTCATGCCCATGCTTTTGAACGCGTTCGAAAGAACTGGGGGCGGAGCGGCGGTACCGGATGCGGAGGGGGCATCCGGTACCGGCCGCTCCGACACCGGCTGGAGCTGACCGATCCGGCCGGGCACGGCGGCCCCGGAGTTGACCGCTCCGGGGCCGGTCGCCGGTCCGGCTAGGCTCGGAGCGTGGACGACCTGGCAGCGACGAACGGAACCAACGGCACGAGCGGCACGGACAGCACCACGGGTGCGGCCGGTACGCCGGAAGCCCCGGCAGCACGGCCCGCCGAGGTGCGCACCCCTGCTCCGGCGGAGCTTCCGGGGGGAAGGGCCAAGCCGAAGACGGACAAGAGCGAGGCGACCAGGGCCCTGATCCTGGAGACCGCGATGCGGCTCTTCCAGGAGCGCGGCTACGAGAAGACCACGATGCGCGCCATTGCCACCGAGGCGGGCGTTTCGGTCGGCAATGCCTACTACTACTTCTCGGCGAAGGAATTCCTGATCCAGGGGTTCTACGACCGGATGACGTACGACCACGCGGCGGATGCCAGGAAGCGCATGGCCGGTACGCGGGATTTCTCCGAACGCCTGGAAATCGCCCTGACCTCCTGGCTCGACACGGCCGCCCCGTACCACGAGTTCGCGGCGCAGTTCTTCCGCACCGCCGCCGACCCGACCAGCTCGCTGAGCCCGTTCTCCAACGAGTCCCACCCGGCCCGGGCGACGGCGGTCCAACTGTTCCGCGACGTGCTGCAGGGCTCCGAGCTGGCGCCGAAGCTGGACGCCGAACTGGTCGAGCTGCTGCCCGACGTGCTGTGGCTGCACCTCATGATCGTGGTGCTCTACTGGGTCTTCGACCGGACTCCGGACACGGAGAGGACGCGGGAATTCGTCCGACGGTCGACTCCCATGGCCGCCCGGGTGATCAACCTCTCGCGCTACCGGGTGTTCCGGCCGATCGTCCGCGATGCCAAGGGCCTCATTCAGGACTTCATCCTGCCCACCATCGGGAAGACCGCCACGAAGTAGCGGCCGCCTCGGCCGCGGACCGCGTGAGACGGCCGGACCGCGTGAGACGGCCGGACCGCGTGAGACGGCCGGACCGCGTGAGACGGCCGGACCGCCCTGCCGTCGGCGGTTTCCGGCGCGACGGCAGAGCGGTCCGGCCAGGGAGCCGGAGCGGCGTGACCCGGGCTCAGAAGCCGTCCGGGTTCCAGGCGGAGAGCGGTGTCCGCAGCAGCAGGTCGGCGGCCGCGGCCGCACCCGGGCGCAGCTCGGTGACCAGGCCGGCCGCGGCCAGCCGCGGGACCGTCTCCCCGCCGAGGTACAGCGCGCCCAGCATCGAGGCGCTCAGCGCGAGGTCGGCCTCGTCGGCGGTGCGGGTGCAGCGGCCGGTGCCGTCGGCGGCGACCTCGATGGCCCAGCGCCCGGCCGCGAAGCCGTCCCCGTCCTCCACCTCCAGCACCGTCCGGCCGGGAGCGCCGTACGTCCGGGCGTTGAACGCGGCCTCGACGTCGAGCACCCGCAGCCACATGAAGTCGGCGTTGTCCACGTAGGGGGTGGCGGCGCGCGGGTCGCCGAGCAGCAGCGGCAGCGGGTCGTCCGGGCCGAGGTTCTCGACCACGACCTTGCGCACCCAGTCGACCGAGAGCACGAACCGCCACAACTCGGCGGCGGTGGCCCGGTCGATGGCGAAGAAGTTGACCACGGTGAGCGTGCAGTTCGGGTAGCTGCCGTCCCAGGTGTCGTCGACCCGGTAGACCACCAGACCGGTGGCGGTGCCCTCGGCGTCCCGGTGGAGGGCCACGAAGGGCTCCTTCCACTCGAAGCCCGGCACCGAGAGCTCGCCGGTGTGGCGCTGCCACCACAGCTCGTCGCGGGCGAGGGCGCCGGGCTGGGTGACCCGCCAGCGGTCGTGCAGCTCGGGGCCCACCTTGCGCACCTCGGCCATGGTGAGGAACTCGATCCGGCCACCGGGCACGGTGGGCAGGCCCTCGCGCAGGCCGCGGGCACGGTGCAGGTCGACGTTCCAGCCGTGGCCGCGGGTGGCCGGACCGAAGCCGAACCGGCCGTAGATGTTGTACTCGGCGGCGATCAGGACGGCGACGGCCGAGCCGCGCTCGCGGGCGGCGGTCAAGTCCCCCCGCATCATCCGGCTCAGCAGGCCGCGGCGGCGGTGGGTGGCCGTGACGGTGACCGAGGTGATCGCGTTCGCCGGGACGACGGCACCGCCCGGGACGGTCAGCTCGACGTCGTAGCTCCGGTAGGTGGCGACGAACCGCCCGTCGTCCACGGCCGCGAGCATCCGGCCGGGCTCCCACTGCCGGCGGCGGAAGTCGGCCGCGCTCTCCACGTGCGAGCGCAGGAAGCCCATCGCGAGTGCCCGGTCCCAGCCCTCGACCTCGTCCTCGGCGACCGCCCTGACGACGATCCCGCCGGTGCCTTCGTTCAGTCGGCCGCTCCCCGGATCACGAGGCCCGCCGTACGCATCGTTGCCCATTCGCCCACGGTACGGCGGGGCCCCGGACGGCGGCATCCCATTTATCCGCCGCCGGTCAGGACGGATCCGGGACCGGTCCTGCGTCCACGATCCAGTGGTTGACGCGCAGCGGCCGGCCCGCGAACTCGACCTCCCGCACACCGGCCCGCCGGAAGCCGAGTGCCCGGCAGATGCCGTTGGACGGACCGTTGGTGGTCGCCGGGAAGGCGTGCACCGGGCCCCACCGGCCGTCCCGGGCGGCCAGGTCGAGCAGCTCCCGGACGGCCGCCTTGCCGAGGCCGCGGCCCTGGAACTCCGGCAGCACCATCCAGCCGATCTCGGAGATCACCCCGCCCGCGCCGCCGGGGCACCCGTCCCCGTCCTCGCCCCCGTCCTCGTCCTCGCCCCCGTCCTCGTCCTCGTGCGACCAGAGCACGACCGACCCGGCCACCACGCCGGGTGCGGCACCGTCCGGGACGATCATCTTGATCCACGCGCGGTCCGCCGCCGCGTCGAGCACGTCCCGGCGCACCTTGTCCGCGATGCCCTCCTCCGGCAGGGGCCCGCCCAGTTCCGCCATCATCACCGGGTCGCAGCGCATCCGGACGTAGGCCCCGACATCCCCCGGTTCGACGTCCCGCAGCCTCATTCGACACCCCTTCCGCCGCTCGCCAGCGTACGGCGGGGCACCGACAACGGCCCGCCGCGCGACGAACCCGCCCCCGCCGCCGACCCGCGCGCCCGCTACGGCCTGGCGTAGAAGTCCGGGGTGCCCATGATCCAGAGGCTGGCCTGCTTGATCGGCATGCCGGCCCGGGGGGCCTCGATCATCTGGTCGTCGCCGATGTAGAGGCCGACGTGGTGGATGTCGGCGGCGCGGCCGGTGTCGCTCCAGAAGACGAGGTCCCCGGGGCGGAGCTCGCGGTAGCCGATCGGGGTGCTCCGGGCGTACTGGTCGGCGGCGAAGTGGTTGAGCGACCGGCCGCCCTGGCGCCAGGCCATCATGGTCAGGCCCGAGCAGTCGTAGCCGCCGGGCCCCTCGCCGCCCCAGACGTACGGCAGGCCGATCTTGGAGCGGGCGTAGTCGACGGCGGCGGCCGCGCCCTCCGCCGACCAGGGACGGTCGGGCGGCGGTCCGTCCGCGGGGGCCTTGGCCGCGTCCGCCCTCGCCGCCTCGGCTGCGGCCTGTTCCGCGGCGGCCCGGTCCGCGGCTTCCCGGTCCGCGGCTTCCCGGTCCGCAGCGGCCTTCTCGGCTGCGGCCCGGGCGGCCGCCTCGGCCTCGCGGGCGGCGATCGCCTCCAGGGCCTCGCGCCGCTGCCGCTCCAGCTCGACGGTGGTGCGGCGGGCGGCGGCGAGGTCGGCGAGGAGCTGTTCGCGGCGGCGGCCGGTACCGACGACCTGGATCCGCCGGGCGGACATCCGGGCCTCCGCCCGGTCCCGGGCGGCGCCGACCTCGGCGGCGGCCTTCTCGGCGGCCTCGGTCGCGGCGCGGGCGGCGGCCGAGGCGCGGGCCGCGGCGGCGGCCGTGGAGGTGGCGGCGTCGAGGATCTGCCGGGTGCGGTCGCTGGCCACGCCGACCACCGCCGCCCGGTCGCCGGCCTCGCGCGGGCCGCGGGCGCCGATCAGGGCGTTGATCGCGGAGAGTTCGGCGGTGGCGCCCTGACGGTACGTTTCCGCGGCCAGCGCGGCGGCGTCCTCGGCGGCCGCGGCCCGCTCGGCCTCGGCGGAGGCGGCCCGGCCGACCGCGGCGGACTCCTCGGCGCGGGCGCGGGTCAGCGCGAGCCGGGCGCCGTTGTAGGCCTCGACGGCCTCTTCGGCCACCCGGCCGGCCCGGTCGAGCTCGGCCCTGGCCTCGGCCAGCCCGGCTTCGATGGCGGTCACCGCGGCGGCCCGGCGGTCGGCCTCGCCCCGGGCCCGGTCGATGTCCTCGGCGGAGGGGTGCGGCTCGTCGGCCAGGGAGGTGCCGGTGGCCGGGTCGGGGTCCACCGGGACCGGGGCGGCGGCCACGGCCACGGGGAGCAGCCCGAGCAGTGCGGCGAGGGACAGGGTGAGGGGGAACAGGAGGGCCGGCAGGAGCCTGCGCGCCACGAGACATCCCTTCTCAGGTCTCGGACGGGAGCGCCGGGCGCGGTGGCGGGGTCGAGCGGGCCCGGCGGGACATCCCGTCACGCGACGGATCGGTTACGCGTCGTCATGATCTCAAGCCGGGCCGCCTTCGCGCCGTAAGCCCGCACCGCCGGCCGGGTGACCCGTCGGATGATCCGACCTGGCGTCAACTCCGGCCACGCGCAGGGGGCACCCGGACTACCGGCGGATCCGGCGGGTGTGCGTCCGCAGGTGGGGGTGGCGGTCCGGCCGGGGCTCCAGGCCGGTCGGGCGCACCGCGTGGGTGCGGGTGCGGCCGGCCCGGACGGAGCGCCGCCGCTGTTCGGCCCGGCGCCGGGTGCCGGGCTCGCGGCCACCGCCGCCGGCGCCGTGGGCGGGAGCCGGCGCCCCCTGCGTCGCGGCGGCCGCGGCCGCCGAGCGGCGGTCGGCCAGCCGGGCGGAGCGCCGGGCCAGCGCGCGGGCGGCGTGGGCGTCGAGGTGGGCGGAGGCCCGGGCCGCCATCCGCTCGGCGACCCGGTGGGCGGCCGGGTGGCCGGCGGGCACCTTGTCCGGGGCGCCGGCGATCAGGTCGAAGAGCCAGGTGCGGGCGATGTCCGCACGCCGGTGCAGTCGGCGCTCGCGCCGGAGCGCCCGGGCCCGGCGGCGCGGGCGGGTGGTGTAGCGCCAGCGCGCCCACGGGCTGCTCGGCCGGGCCAGCCGGACGGCTCCGATCCAGGAGAGGCCGGGCACCATGATGCCGAGCAGGCCGGTCCACATCTTGCCCTTGAGCAGGGTGACGATCATGGCCAGCGCGTTCACCGAGATCACCGTGACCAGGCCCCAGCGGGTCTCCTCGCCGGGTTCCGCGCCGAGCGGCACGTACCCGATGAGCAGCAGGCCGGTGAAGAGGATGCCGAAGATCACCGCGTCGACCGACTTGCGGCCCTGCTCGCTCCAGTAGACGTCGTCCAGGTGCAGGATGAGCGCGAACTCGTCCAGCACCAGGCCGCAGCCGATGCCGAAGAGCAGCCCGAACACGTCGATCCAGGGGTGGCCGCCGTAGGTCGCGAACACCCCGATGCCGCCGGCCAGCAGGAAGCCCAGGCCGAACACCATGTGGTGGATGTGCAGCCCGCCGGGGGTGACGTTGCCCGGCCACCAGCGCACCTGGGCCCTGATCATCCGCACGCTGAAACGGATGAAGACGAAGGACGTGATGAATCCGACCAGCAGCAGGAACAGCGGTTGCTTGTGCGCGGCGACGATGTGCTCGCGGTAGCCGTCCAGCAGTGTGGTCATGGGTCTTACCTTCGTTCCTGGTCCTGCGAACTGACTGCCGCGACATGGCCCGGGGCCCAACACGGTCCAACGACTGCGGGCCGGGCGCGACGCCCGGCCCGACGGTGCCCGGCCGACGACGGACGCCCGGCCCGACGGTGCCCGGCCGACGACGGACGCCCGGCCCGACGACGGACGCGACCGCGACGGACGACGCCACCGCCGACGGCCCGCCGCGCGGTCAGAAGCCCCGGGTGCGCTTGGCCGCCCGGCGCGGTACGACCGGCTGCGGCGGCAGCGGTTCGGCGCCGGCCGGCAGCTTCATGAAGAGCCGGGCGATCTCGCCTCCGAGGTTCACCCCGATCGCCAGCGCCAGGGCGATCGCCGCGGCCCGGGTGATCTGGACGATGCCGGCGGCGGAGTGGCCCTGGGCGAAGGAGAGCATGCCGAGGTAGAGCGCCGAACCCGGCATCAGCGGTCCGATCGCGGCGGTCACGTACGGCAGCGCCGAGCCGTAGCGGTAGCGGGCCATCAGCTGGCCGAAGAGACCGACCAGGCCGGCCGCGACGCCGGTGGCCACGATCGGCGAGATGCCCGCGTTGTAGACCAGGACGCCGTAGCTGGCCCAGCCGATGCCGCTGTTGAGGGTGACCAGGGCGAGCGAGCGGCGGTCGGTCTGCAGCAGCATCGCGAAGGCCAGTGTCAGCACCAGCGCGGCGATCATCTGGACCGGCGGGTAGTTGACCCCGACCAGGCTCTCGTCCGGCCGGAGCTTGGCCTCGAAGCCGACCCCGAGGTAGAGGATCAGCATCACGCCGATGACGATGCCCGCCACCAGGTAGATCACTTCGAGCAGACGGGCGGCGGCGGTGATGTAGAAGCCGGTCAGACCGTCCTGCACGGCGGCGACCAGGGCCCGCCCGGGGAGCAGCGCGAACAGCCCACCGGTGATCACCACCGAACCGCGCAGGCCCCAGTCGTTGAAGGAGAGGATGATGCCGGAGGCCGCCGCGGGCATCGCGGCCAGCACGAACTGGTAGAACTCCGGCAGGCCGCGGCGGGCGATCAGCGAGGCCAGCCGGTCGCCGAGGACGGCCGCGATGAAGGCGCTGGCGAAGACCAGCCACCCCTTGTCGTCCATCCGCCCGCCGACCAGGAAGGTCGCCGCGCCGGCCAGCAGACCGGTGTTCAGCGCGAGCAGCCAGGCCGGGTACGGGTGCCGGTTGCGGCGGATCCGGGCGAGCCGGCGGTACGCGTCGTTGACGGTGACCTTCTCCGCGGTGATGTCGGCGACCAGCTCGTACACCGCGTTCAGCCGGGTGTAGTCGGAGGTGCGGCGGCGCACCACCCGGTCCGCGGTGACCGGCGGCTCGACCAGCGAGGGCTGGTGCGAGATGCCGATCAGGGTGAAGGTGACCTGCGGCTCGCAGCGGTCCAGCCGGTAGGCGTGGGCGATGCCGAGCATGGCCGCCTCGACGTCCTCGGCGGCCTCGCCGCTGGCCAGCAGCAGTTCGCCGATCCGGAGCGTCAGGTCGAGGATGCGCGGGACGTTCCGGGCGGCCGAGGGGTGCAGGTCCCGGGGGGTGCGTTCGAAGGCCGGACGCTCGGACATCGGGGTGCGCAGCAGGGTGCGCATCCGGTCCGGCCAGGGTGCCTCGCCGGGGGCGCCGGGCTTCAGGCTCGGAACGGCGATGCCGGTGGGCGGGGTGTAGCCGGCCGCCTGCCACTCCTCGGGGGTGAGGGTGTCCTCGGCGAACGACCGCCGCCGGTACACCGGGGCGAGGTCCTCGGGCTCCACGACCCGCTCGTCGGCTTCGGCGCGCTCCTCGTGCTCTTCGACGGACGGCTCGCCGGGCTGCTCGGCGGACGGGTCGGTGGACAGGTCGATGGACGGCTCGGGGGACGGCTCGGCGGACGGCTCGACCGCTCGCTCGCCGGGCCGCCCGGTGGCCCGACCGGTGGGTTCGGGGGCCAGCAGGCCCTTGGTCTCCGGGACGGGCGGGACGAGC
This sequence comes from Kitasatospora sp. NPDC127111, assembly GCF_042677465.1. Classification (NCBI taxonomy): domain Bacteria; kingdom Bacillati; phylum Actinomycetota; class Actinomycetes; order Kitasatosporales; family Streptomycetaceae; genus Kitasatospora; species Kitasatospora sp. NPDC127111. The sequence continues at coordinate 34,813 of NZ_JBHXTG010000037.1, read as the reverse complement.
GGGATCACGGTGACCGGCTCCACGACCGGGGCGGGGTGGCCGAGCAGGCCCTCGGTGGGCGGCGCTCCGGAGGGGTGCAGCGGCTGCTCCTCCGGTGCCGGCCCCGCCGGCCTGGCCCCCCTGCCGCCCCTGGCCCGCTTGCCTCCGCCCGGTCGGCCCCGCTTAGGCACTTCCGCTCCTTGCCGCCCCTGGTGGCGCCGGGCTCCCGGGCCGCCGTTCGATCTCCGGTTACACCTTGCCTGATCGAACTGCTGAACGCACATGTACGTCCCGGCGGGCGCCCGCGGGCCCGGGTGCCTGCCCGGCGTGGTGGCGGTCCGGGGCGGCCGCCCGCCCCGGACCGGACCGCACCGGACCGCCCCGACCCGCGCGCTACAGCCCGTACCGCTCGATGACCTCCTCGTGCCGGGCGGTGTCCGCGCCCGCCGCCCGGGCGAGGTCGAGCCAGGCCAGCGGGTGCGGCCAGGAGCCGGTGAGCCGGTGCAGCAGCGCGTCCGCGTCGGCGGCGTGGGCGGTGGGCGGCACGCCCACCGCGGCGTAGATCCCGTGCAGGGTGCCGCCGTCCACCTCCGGGTCGGTGATGCCGTAGTGGTCCCCGCTGTAGGCCCAGACCGCGTAGCCGGACCGCCCCAACTGCTCGCGCAGCTCGTTCCAGGCCTCGTCGCCGGGCCAGCCGCCGTCGACCCAGTAGGTGGTGTACCCGGCCGGGTCGAGCAGGGTGAGCAACTCGAACACCGGGCGCCAACTCCGCCGCTCCTCCTCCGGCGCGTCCTCGGCGGGCGGCTCCGTCAGCAGGGCCGGGGCGAAGACCACCACGTCGCCGTGGTTGAGCGTCAGGTCGTCGCCCAGCACCGGCAGGATGCGGGCGGTGGCCGGGCCGGTGCGGACCGCCGGGAGGTCGGCGGTGGCGCCGTCGGTCCGGGTGGCCCGGACGGTGACCAGCTGCCACTCCTCGTCCACCCGGCCCTCGGGTTCGTCGAACTCGATGCCGAGCAGGGCGCCGGTGGAGCGGACCACGGCCCAGTCCCGGTTGGCGGTGGCGGCGGTGATCAGGTGCCAGAGGTCGGGCTGCTGGACCGTGCGGTGCAGCTCCTCCTCCGGCGTGCCCTCGACGGGCAGCGCATGCGTCAGGAGGTCCTGGTAGTACCGCTGCGCGGCGGCGTGGTCCCCCAGCTCGGTGGCCGCGGCGCCGGCCACCCGGCGGGTGTTGATCCGGTCCGGGTGCTCGGCCAGGATCGCCTCGCAGTGCTCCACCACCTCGGCCCAGCGGCCCTCCGCGCCGGCCCAGCGGGCCCGGACCCAGTGGCCGTCGGCGGGGCTGGTCTCCGCCAACCGGTCGGCGAGCCGGCGCACGCCGTCGCCGTCCCCCGCCTCGACCAGGGCGGCGCCGAGCATGCCGATCAGGTCCTCGTCGGCCGGGTCGGCGTCCAACTGCTGCCAGAGCAGGTCGGCGGCGGCCCGGGCGTGACCGAGGCTGCCCAGCACCCCGGCCAGCTGCACCGCGATGCCGGTGACGCCGGCCCGGTCGACCTCGCCGGCCTGCCCCTGCCGGCACGTGTCCAGGGCGGCGGAGAGCAGGTCGGCGCCGGTCTCGATGGGCACGCCCGCCGCGCCGAGGTGCGCGAGCAGCTCGCCCGGCGGAACGGCCGGCTCGGGGACGGGCAGCGCCTCGGCTGCCGCGCGCAGCTGGGCGACCTGCTCGGCGACGCCCTCGGTGCGGCGCAGCCGGGTGAGCTTGCGCTCGCCGGTGGCGGCCAGGGCGAGGGCGACCGTCCGGGCGCCGCGGGCCAGGGCGAGCCGCCCGGCGGCCAGCAGCAGGTCGACGCAGGGGCGGTGCGACCCGGTGCCGTCGAGGTAGCCGACCCAGCCGGCCAGGACGGCGCCCAACTCGGCGTCGTTCTCCCAGGCGCCGGCCGCGACGAGCAGTTCGACGGTCTCGGTCCAGGCCGCCCGCAGGTCGGCGTGGCGCTCGGCCTCCGACCGGTCCGGCAGCAGGGCGAGCGCCTCCTCCGTCCGGCCGAGCGAGGCGAGCGCGCGGGCGCGGGCCAGGGCGCCCCAGCGCTGGTCGCTCTCGTCGAGCTGCCGGCCGCGGGCGCGCTCGGCCTGCTCGGCGGTGTCGAGCAGGGCCAGCACCTCCTCGTGCCGGCCGAGCAGGTGCAGGGTGCCGGCCCGGGAGTGGTGGAAGTGCAGCGAGAGCCGCTGGCCGGCCGCCTTGATCCGGGCGGCGGCGGTGTCCAGGTGGCCGAGCGCCTCGGCGGGGCGGCCGTCGTCCTCCAGGGCGTCGGAGTACTCCCGGGAGAGGCAGTCGAAGCAGGCCCGGGCCGGCTCGATCCGCTCCAGCGTCTCGCTCAGCACGGCGAGCCGCTCGGGCACGTAGCCGGGGCCGTCGACCCGGGCGTGGCAGATCGCGAAGTCCTGCACGACGCAGACCGACTGCGGGCAGCCGGCGGTCTCCTCCCGGTGCGCGAACTCCAGCAGGTCGACCGCCTCGGCCAGGGCCTGTTCGCCCTGGTGGCGCTTGTTCAGCAGGTTCTGCATCCGCCAGTGCCGCAGGTAGACCTCGACCCAGGGGAGGCCGAGCGCCCGGGCGGCGGCGACCGCCTCCGGGTAGAGGGCGTCGAGCTGCGCGTTGCGCCCTTCGTTGGCGTGGCCGGGGAGCTCGTAGATGGCGTCGGCCAGCCGCCGGTGGCCGGTCTCGGCCAGCTGCTGGTGGGTGTCCCGCACCCAGGCCCAGATGTCGGTACTCATGCGACTTCCCCCTGCTGGTCGTGCGCTGCGCTGGTGAACAGTGTGGCCGGGGCCACTGACAATCCGTCCGGAACGGCGGCCGGGGCCACCCCGTCAGACCCCGCCGCCGGGGCCGCCGGGGCCACCGTGCCCGTCGAGCCCGTCGAGCCCGTCCGGGCTGTCCGGGACGGCGGGCAGGCCGGCCGGGACGGCGGCGGTCAGCGCGGAGACCGCGGTGCCGATGCCGGCCAGCGCGCCGGTGAGGTCGCCGCCGGACGGGCCGGCCGAGGCCGCCGCCATGATCACCTTCAGCGAGCGGAGCAGCCCGGCGGCGGTGGCGCTGCCGGTGTGCCCGTCGCGGTAGGCGGTGAGCAGGTCCTGGACGGCCGGGCAGGACAGGTTGAGGTAGAGCCGGGCCCTCACCTCGCCGTCGGTGCGGGCGGTGAACGCCCGGGCCAGCCGCAGCGCGGCGGACGGGATCCGGGCGTCCGCCTGGTCGTCCTCGATCCTGGCCTTCAGCTCGGCCTCCCGGTCGGGGACCAGGACCAGCGGCAGGCCGGCCGGGTCGAAGCGGGCCGGGACGAGCTGCTCGCCCGGGTCGGCCAGGGCGCCGGCCAGCCAGGCGGCCTCCCCGGCGGGCAGCGGGCGCTCCGGGTCGCGGAACAGCTCGCGGTTGCCGCTCTCGCTGCCGAGTTCGACGATCCGGCAGCCCCGCAGCTGGGCGTAGCGGCGCAGGAACGGCAGGACGGCGTAGCGGTCGCCGCGCGCGATCGGCACCTGCATCGCCCGGTAGAGCATCTCCTCGAAGCCGCCGTTGCCGCCGAGCGCGACGTGCACCGCCCCGTCCCCGGCCGCCCGCAGCGCGCCGGCCGTCAGGTCGCCCTGCGAGGTGGGCACCGGGACGTCGTCGGCGAGCAGGGTGAACAGCCGGTCGTCGCAGAGCGCGGCGCCGAGCAGGTCCTGGCCGTGCCGGGCCAGGATGCGGCGCCAGACGGCGGGCCGCAGCCGGGCGGTCTCGTAGAGGCCGTCGACCACGGCGTCGGTGAGCGACTGCTGGAGCGCGCGGTAGTGCTCGTCGCGCTGGAGGTCCTCGCGGCTGGCGGTCGGGGTGAGCCGGTTGGACTCGACCACGCCGCCGATGAACCCGGCCCAGCTGGGCAGCAGGTCGCGGGCGTCCTCGGCGAGCAGCATGCCGCGCAGGTAGACGGCGAGGTCGCGGTTGTCGCTGCTGGCGTAGCTGCCGCCGTCCTGGACCCAGAGCAGGCCGATGGCGTCGCTGCCGCCCTCGACGGGCCGGACGGGGAAGGCGGTGAGCGGCTCGAAGCGGCGGCCGAAGGCGGCGGCGAACCGCATCCGCGCGGCGTGCTCGTCCCCGTCGGAGGGGCGGCGCGCGGCGCCTCCGGCGGGGGTGGCGGTGGGCGACGGGCGGGGCTGCTGCCGCCAGGGCACCGGGACGGCGTTGACGGGCTGCTCGTCGTCGCCGACGAAGACCGGTATCGGGAGCAGGACGCAGTACCGGCCGAGCACCTCGCGCAGCGCGGACTCGTCGGCGAGGTGGGCGTGTTCGGCCTTCAGGGCCAGCTCGACGACCGTGCCGCCGCCGGGCCGCGCGGCCGCCGGCTCGACGCTGTACTGCTCGCCGCCGCGGCTGCGGTAGCGGTGTCCGAGCCGCGGCTCCCGGTGCGAGGTGGTGGTGACGACGACCTCGTCGGCGACCGAGAAGGCCGAGAGGAAGCCGAGGCCGAAGGCGCCGATCAGCTCCTGGCTGCCGGTCAGTTCGCGCAGCATCCGGGTGTAGCCGGTGCCGACGGTGGCGAGGTAGGCGTGGATCTCCGGTTCGGTGAGGCCGGCGCCGGTGTCCTCGATGGCGACGGTGCGCCGGTCCGCGTCGGCCCGCACCCGGATCAGCGGCCGGTGGTCGCCGTCCGGGTCCTCCAGCAGGCGCCGGGTGTGCGAGTCGTGGGCGTTCTGGACGAGTTCGCGCAGGGCGACCAGCGGGGTGGAGTAGAGGTGGGTGGCGAGGACGTTCACCAGTCCGCCGAGATCGACCTCGGTCGTACGCAGGTCCTCGGCAGGCACGGGCTCGGGCGGGAGACCTTGAGACATGGGTCCCCAGTGTGCCAGTGCGACTATCCGCCGACCATTTCTTTCTGACGCCAGGGACCTGGTCAACTCCGTGTTGACGAAACCGGCCGGCGGACCGGTTTCGGACTGGTCCGTTCGGGGGGCTCAACCGCCCCGCGTCCGGGGAATTCGGCCGACGGCCCGGCACGCCGCGCGACCTCGCCCGGAATTCCGTTGTGCGCGCTTGATGACACCATCGGGGGAATTGCCACCCATTCGGTGGAGTTCGTCCACGGCGTTGGTGAATGCTGGTCGTGCGACGTCAGGCAACGGCGCTCCGGGGCGGCCACCCCGGAAAGGCGCCACATTCGCACTCCACCCTTCAGGAGACCAGCGTGTCCCGTATTCGCGCAGCCGCCGCCACCGCCCTCGGGGCCTTCCTCCTCGTCGGTGCCGGCGCCGCCACCGCGCACGCCGACAACGGCGCCGGCGCCGACCACCACTCCAACAGCGGCGTGGTGAGCAACACCGGCTCCAACAACGTCCTCGGCGGCGTCCTCGGCAACGCGGTCAACACCCAGCAGACCGCCACCGGCTCCGGCGCGAGCAACCAGAACAACGGACTCGCCGTGACCGGCAACGGCGGCGACATCGGCGCCCTGCAGGGCAACGGCAACGTCGGCGCCGCGGTGTTCTACCCCGTCGTGCTCCCCTGACGCCACCTCCGCCGGGAGGCGTCCCGGGCCGCGACCGCCCCTCGCGCGCCCGGGTTCCGGACCGGGTGCCCGTCCCCGCACGCCGGGGCCGGGCACCCGGCCGTGTCCGGCCCCGCCCACACCCCATCGCCCGGGCCTATCCGCCCGGGCCCCGCGCCCAGGCCCCCGCTCACGCCCCTCCGGGCACGCCCAGGACGGCCCGCCCGAGCCGGCGCAGACAGTCGCCGAGGTCGGCCCGGGCGCTGTACGGGCGGTTCCGCACCCCGTCGTTGACCAGCGCGAACAGCGCGTGCACCCGGATCCGGGCCTCCGCCGCGTCGTACTCCGGGCGTACCCGGCGGAGCAGGTCGACCCAGGTCCGCAGGAAGTCCCGCCGGAAGTCCACCGCGGCCCGGCGGTCCGGCGCGGCCAGCCGCTCGGTCTCGCTCAGCATCGCGCCGAGGTAGTCGCTGTTGCCCCGCGCGAAGCCCACGTACGCGCCCAGACCGGCCTCCAGCGCCGCCGCCGGCCCGGCCGCACCGGCGATCGCCCCCGCCACCTCCTGCCAGAGCCGCTCCCGGCCGCGCACCAGCGAGGCGGCCAGCAGGTGCTGCTTGCTCTCGAAGTGCCGGTACACGCTGGGCCCGGAAATGCCGACCGCGGCGCCGAGTTGGTCGGTGCTGACGTTGTCGAAGCCGCGCCGGTGGAACAGCCGGACGGCCGCGGCGAGCAGTTCCTCGCGGCGCGGCAGCGGCCGCAACTCATCGGCCGGGACGCTCGGCCGGAGGTCCGGCACGGCACCGTCCAGCGTCACCGCGAGCACCGCCGCCACCAGCTCGCGCACCAGCCGCTCGGCCCGGCGCGGCTGCGGGACGGCCGACTGGTAGGACAGCCCCGCGCAGGCCGAGAGCGCCGACCAGCAGAGCAACTCGGCGTCGCGATCGCCTAGTTCGGGCCGTTCGGCGCGGAGCACCGCGACCATCAGCGCGACGTCCGCCCGCAGCTCCCGGCGGAGCGCGGCCCGCCGGGCCGGCGGCAGCAGCCGGGCGTCGCGCTGCACCAGGGTGCCGAGCGGCCGGTGCCCGACCGCGACCGCGGCCAGCGCGGTGCCCACGTCCGCCGTGGAACGCGCGGCGCGCAGCCCGCCCGCCAGCTCGTCCAGGCCCAACCGGACGGCCCGGTCGAGCAGTTCGGGCTTGCCCCGGAAGTGCCGGTAGAGGGCCGGCGCGGTGATGCCGACCCCGGCGGCGACCTCGGTCATCGAGACCTGGTGGTACCCGCTGCGGTGGAAGCGCTCGGCGGCCACGGCCAGGATCTGCGCCTGCCGGGAGCGCGCGGGCGGCCGCCGTACCACCATGCCGCCGCTCCCTCGCTCCAGTCCCGCCACCGGTCTTCGCCCGTAGGCTAGCAAGGATTCACTTCAACCGGCCCGTGGCCGGTCGTACCGGGCTTGATCACCGCGAGGACACCGGGCCGCCGGCCCTGGACAGTGGAAGCTACCCGGGATTAACTTGTGGGGCGATCACCTGGCACCACCGAAGGGAGCGCCGCCGTGCGCCGCACCGTGTTCACCGAGGACCACGAGGCCTTCCGGGAGACCATCCGGGACTTCATCGCCAACGAGGTCGTCCCGGTCTACGAGAGCTGGGAGGCCGACGGCCACCCGCCGCGCGACTTCTACCGCAAGCTCGGCGAGCTGGGCGTCTACGGGATCGAGGTGCCGGAGGAGTACGGCGGCGCCGGCGAGAGCGGGTTCAAGTACCAGGCGGTCATCGCCGAGGAGACCGCCCGGGCCGGGGTCAGCTTCGGCTCCTCCGGCGTGCACACCGGCCTGGTGCTGCCGTACCTGCTGGAGTACGCGAACGAGGAGCAGAAGCGGCGCTGGCTGCCCGGCTTCGTCTCCGGCGACATCATGACCGCCATCGCGATGACCGAGCCCGGCGCCGGCTCCGACCTCGCGGGCATCACCACCACCGCCCGGCTCTCCGAGGACGGCACCCACTACGTCCTCAACGGCGCCAAGACCTTCATCACCGGCGGCGTGCTCGCCGACCTGGTCCTGGTGATCTGCCGGACCTCCCCGTACGACCCGGAGAACCGCCGGGCCGGCCTCTCGATCCTCTGCGTGGACACCGCCTCCGAGGGCTACACCGTCGGCCGCAAGCTGCAGAAGATCGGCCTGCGCACGTCGGACACCGCCGAGTTGGCGTTCAGCGACGTCAAGGTGCCGGTGGAGAACCTGCTCGGCGAGGAGGGCAGGGCCTTCTCCTACCTGACCCACAACCTGGTGCAGGAGCGCCTGGCCATCGCGGTCGGCGCGTACGCGGCCTCGGCGGCCGCCGTCCGGTTCGCCGTGCAGTACGTCAAGGACCGCAAGGTCTTCGGCAAGGCGGTGGCCGAGTTCCAGAACACCAAGTTCACGCTGGCCGACTGCGAGGCCCAGGTGGTGGCCCAGCAGTCCATGGTCGACCGCGCGCTGGAGCTCTACCAGCACGGCGAGCTGACGGTCGCGGACGCGGCGGCGGCGAAGCTGTTCTGCACCGAGTCGGCGTCCGGCGTGATCGACAAGTGCCTGCAGCTGCACGGCGGTTACGGCTACATCCTGGAGTACCCGATCGCCCGCCTCTACACCGACAACCGGGTGTTCCGGATCTACGGCGGCACCAGCGAGGTCATGCGCAGCATCATCGCCAAGTCGCTGGGACTGTGACGGGCCCGACCGGCTGACCCCGCGGACTCGGAGGGCGGCGGGCCGCACCCCCACGGCGGCCCGCCGTCATCCGATCAGTTGGGCGAGGCGTGCTCGTGCCGCCAGGCGTCCCAGCCCGCCGCCGACGCCACCTTCGCCTCGTGCAACGCCCGGTGCGCCCGGACCGCCGGAGGCGTGTCCAGCGTGCGCACCCAGTTGCGGCCGGCCGTGACCAGTGCCGCACACACCATCATCGCCCCGGCCGTGCCGAGCATCGCACCGACGCCCGTGAGCACCGCACCGCCGGCCAGCAGCGAGCGGTTGACCTGGAACCCGTTCTGAAGACTCTCGTTGGTCGCCATGCATCCACCATCGGGGCAGTCGGCGGACATCGCACCCCGAGCGGCACCGACCGGGTGTGGCGGGCCGCCACGCCCGGGGCGCCGGCGGGGCTGCGGCGGGCCTCGGCCGGGGCCGCGGCGGGGCTGCGGCGGGGCTTCGGCGCGGGCCCGTACCCAGGGACACCGGGGTCACCACCCGCCGCGCGGCTCCGGGTGCGGGAGCCGACCGTGTCCGCGAGGCTGGGCCGAAGGGGTCACCGCCCGGCCCCGGCAGGCCGGTCCAGGAGGACGCGCGATGGTCGATCTCGAACTGCTCGCCGTGGAGCACGCCGCCAAGGCCGCCGAGAGCCCGCACGGGCGCAGCGCCCACCTGGTGCTGCACGACGGCGTCCTGCGGCAGACCGTGATCGCGCTGACCGCCGGCACCTCGCTGGACGAGCACAACGCCCCGGCCGCCGCCTCGATCCAGGTGCTGCGCGGCCGGGTCTCGTTGACCATCACCGGCCACCTCCAGGAGCTGTCGGCGGGCCAGCTGCACCCGGTGCCGCAGGAACGGCACGGGCTGCTGGCCCACGTCGACTCGGTGGTGCTGCTGACGGCGGTGACCGCCTAGCCGGCCGGAGCGCGGTCGCCGGGGCGTTTCCGCCGGAACCGCCGCGCTACGTCGTGGCCGGCTTCAGCACCGCGCCGCCGACCAGCCGCAGCCCCCGCAGGAAGTCCCGGCCGGTCGGCGCCTGCTCCGGAGCGGCCATCCACTGGAGCGCCATCCCGGCGAGCAGCGCCTGGTAGAACATGCCGCGGGCCAGCTCCTCCTCGGTGTCGGGCACCTCGGCGAGCCCCTGGAACAGCGCGGCGAGCCCGAGCCGGCCCTCCTTCTGCGTCTCGGCGAGCGCCTGCTTCAGCTCGGGCGCGTGCTCGACCTGCACGATCGCCTCGAACTGGGCGGCCCAGAGGCCCCGGTGCTCGACGAAGGTCTGCTTCACCCCGTCCCAGACCGCGACGAAGCGCTCCTCCGGGTCGTCCGACACCGAGGCCGCGCCCGCCACCACCGCGGCCAGTGCGCCGCCCCACTCCCCGGTGGCCTCGATCAGCGCCGCGTTGAGCAGCGCCTCCTTGGAGCCGAAGTGGTAGCCGATGGCGGCCAGGCTGACACCGGAGGCGGTGGCGATGTCGCGGGCGGTGGTGCGCCCGTAGCCCTTCTCGTACAGGCAGCGCTTGGCGCCGGCCATCAAGTCTTCGCGGTTTCCCATGGTGTCGATGCTACGGAAGATCCGGACGAATGTCTTGCACGTCCGTCTCGCACGATCGATTTAGACGCCCGTACTAGACATACGTCTGACACGCCCGTACTGTCTTCCTCATGACCGCAACCACCGGCCGCGCAGGCCGTCGCGAATGGATCGGCCTCGCCGTCCTCCTGCTCCCGACCCTCGTCCTGACCATGGACATGGGCGTGCTCTTCTTCGCCGTCCCCTACATCTCCACCACGCTGGCGCCGAGCGGCACCGAGCAGCTGTGGATCATGGACATGTACTCGTTCCTGCTGGCCGGACTGCTCATCACGATGGGCTCGCTCGGCGACCGGATCGGCCGCCGCCGGCTGCTGATGATCGGCGCCACCGGCTTCATGGGCGCCTCGCTGCTCGCCGCCTACGCGGACGGCGCCGGCCAGCTGATCGCCGCCCGGGCCGTGCTCGGCGCCGCCGGGGCGACGGTGATGCCCTCGACGCTCGCGCTGATCCGCAACATGTTCCACGACGCCAAGCAGCGGCAGATCGCCCTCAGCGCGTGGGGCGGCGTCCTCACCGCGGGTGCCACCCTCGGCCCGGTCGTGGGCGGCCTCCTGCTGGACCACTTCTGGTGGGGCTCGGCCTTCCTGATCGCCATCCCGGTGATGGCCCTGCTGCTGATCACCGCCCCCGTCCTGCTCCCCGAGTACCGCTCCCCGCAGCGCGGCCGCTTCGACCTGCTCGGCGCCGTCCTCTCGCTGGCCGCGATCCTGCCGCTGGTCTACGGCGTGAAGGCGCTCGCCGTCGACGGCTGGAGCCCGCTCCCCGCGCTCGCCGTCCCGGCCGGCCTGCTGCTCGCCGGTGCCTTCGTCCAGCGCCAGCGCACCGCCGCCGCTCCGCTGCTCGACCTCGGCCTGTTCCGGATCCGCGCCTTCAGCGGGGCGATCACCGTCAACACCATCGCGATGTTCGCGATGATGGGCTTCACCCTCTTCACCTCGCAGTACCTGCAGCTGGTCAAGGACATGAGTCCGCTGACCGCCTCGCTCTGGGCGCTCGTCCCCAGCGTCGGCGTCGGTGCCGCGGTCGGCGTCAGCTCGGCGCTCGCCGGCAAGGTCCGCCCGGCGGTGCTGATGTCCGGCGGCTTCCTGGTCGGCGCGGCCGGCTTCGCGATGATGACGCAGGTCGGCGCCGACTCCCCGCTCGCCCTGATCCTCACCGCGGCGGGCGTGCTGGCCGCCGGCACCGTCGGCACCATGACCCTCACCGCCGAGATGGTGGTCTCCGCCGCCCCGGTCGAGCGGGCCGGCGCCGCCTCCGCCACCTCCGAGACCGCCGTCGAGCTCGGCAGCTCGCTCGGCATCGCCCTGCTCGGCGCGGCCGGCGCGGCGGTCTACCGCTCCCGCCTCGACGGCGCCCTCCCGGCCGGCCTGGACGGCGAGGCCGCCCGCACCGCCCGGGACACCCTCGGGGGCGCGGTCAACGTCGCCGCCCAGCTGCCCGGCCGGCTCGGCACCGAGCTGCTCGACACCGCCCGCACCGCCTTCACCGACGGCCTGCACGTCGCCGCGGTCGTCGGTCTGGTCACCATGCTCGGCGCCTCGTTCCTCGCCCACCGCCTGATGTCCCACCTCCCGGCCCGCCCGGCCGAGCCCGCCGCCGAGCCCGCCGGCGTCTGATCCCACCGCTTGCGCGTCATCAAGAGCCCCCGCCCGGCCACCGGACGGGGGCTCTCGCGCGTCCGCCGCACGGACCCACCCGGCCGCCGTCGGAAAACCGGACCCGCCGGAGCCCGCCCGATGGCAGGCTGCCGTCATGACGAATACGGCTGACCACGGGCGCGTCCGAGACAGTTACGACGTCGTCGCGCAGGAGTACCGCGACCGGATCGGCGGCGAGCTGGCGCACAAGCCGGTGGACCGGGCCCTGCTCGGGGCGGTGGTGGAGGCGGCCGCGGGCGGGCCGGTCGCGGACCTCGGGTGCGGACCGGGCCACGTCGCGGGGTGGCTGACGGCGCACGGGGCCGAGGTGGTCGGGATCGACCTGTCGCCGGCCATGGTGGAGATCGCCCGGCGCGAGCACCCCGGCGCCGAGTTCCGCGAGGGGGACCTGCTCCGACTCCCCGCGACGGACGGGGAGTTCGCGGCCGCGGTCGCGCTCTACTCGGTGATCCACCTGGACCCCGCCGAGCTGGCGCCCGCCTTCACCGAACTGCGACGCGTGCTGCGGCCGTCCGGCAGCCTGCTGGTCTCGTTCCACATCGGCACCGAGGTCCGCCGGCTCGACGAGTGGTGGGGCCACGAGGTGGACGTGGACTTCCACTTCCTGCAGCCGGACGTCGTCGCCGGCCTGCTGACCGGGGCCGGGTTCACCGTCGAGGCCCGGCTGGAGCGGGAGCCGCTCCCCGAGGAGGCCGAGACCCGCCGCTGCTACCTGCTGGCCCGCCGCGACTGACGCTCGCGCCGCCGCCGGCCGCCCGCCCCCGGCCGCCCCGCCCCCGGCTCAGGCCGGGGAGCCGAAGCGGGCGAGGTAGTGCCAGACCCGCTTGAGGTCCTGCGGGTCGTACCGGCCGGTGCGGGCCGCGTCGCCGAGGATGCGCGGGTCGAGGTGACCGTCCTCGGCGAGGGCCACGCCGAGCGCGACGTACTCCGGGCCGCGGTAGTCCGGGTGACGGCGCAGCTCCTCGGTGGAGAGCCGCACCCCGGGGTGCCACTCGACCGGGCAGGGCAGGCGGCGGGCGTGCTCCTCGACCGGGGTGCCGCGGTGGCTCGGGTCGAGGACCAGCGCCTCGACGTCCCGGTCGAGCCGGACCTCGCCGTGCACCTGGGTCTCGATGTAGTCGTCCAGGGCGTCCGCGTCGTCGGCCTCGGCCAGCGCGACGAGGGCCATCCGGTCGGCGACGCCGAAGTCCGCGGGCTCCAGGTAGCTGTCGGGGTAGCAGAAGGTGGCCCGGGCCAGCGCCGGCGCGGTCAGCCGGAAGTGGGCGGAGCCGAACCGCGGCGCCGCGCCGAGCGGCTTGCGACGGAAGTTGAGCGCGCCGTACACCGGGCGCTGCTCGGCCGGGGCCCCGTCGTACGCGCCGCCGAAGATCCGGCTCTCCCAGCGCCAGCGGTCGCCGCCGGGGTGGGCGGTGAGGCCGCCGTTGCTCGTCCCGGTGACGAACTGGGAGCGGTAGACGCCGTCCCCGGCGAGCGCCGCCAGGATCGGCCGGTCGCCGGCGACCCGGTCGGGGTGGAAGTTGAGGGTGACGCGCAGGCCCGGGTCGAGCGGCGGTCCGGCGGACCGGTCGGCGACGTGCCGGAGGGCGCGCTCCTGCGCGGTGCGGGGCGTTTCGGGGCTCATCGCGGCAGTCTCCCGGACGGGGGACGGCGGCCGCATCCGAAATCGGCCGGGCTGCGCCGCCGGGCCTCCCCGGCGAGACTGGCTGGGATGGCGATGCCGGGCGGAGCTGGAGGGCCGATGCCGCGGTCGGAACGGGAGCCGGGACAGCAGCCGGGTCCGGGCCCGGATCCGGACGGGGAGCCGGATCCGGACGGGCCGCCGGGTGGCGGCGGCGCGCCGGACTACCGCTTCTCGCTGGCCAACGAGCGGACCTTCCTGGCCTGGATCCGCACCGCGCTCGGCCTGCTCGCGGGCGGCATCGCGGTCGACCAGCTCACCCCCGGGGTCGCCCCCGAGCCGCTGCGGATCACCCTCGCCGTGCTCTGCGCGCTGGGCGGCGCGCTGCTCGGGGCGACGGCGTACCGGCGGTGGGCCCGGGTGGAGGAGGCGATGCGGGCGGGCGCGCCGCTGCCGCGGACACCGACGCTGCTGCTGCTGTCGGCGGGGGTGGCCCTGGTGGCGGTGGTGTTCTGCGGCCTGATCATCGGGTACGCGAACTGAGCAAGGCACTACTGGCCGTCGAGTGGTCCAGACCAATCCGGCCGGCCGTCCGGACAACATCTGGTTTTTGACCAGCGTTTCCCGGCCGGTGTATACGTTCGCCGCCGCGGCCAGGCATACTGGCCGGGTCGGGCGCTTTGCCCTCCTGTGACTCTAGAAGAGAAGGGACCGGTGGCCAGGGATGCTGCGGAACGGTCTTGAGCCCTGGCACCTCCTGGTGGTGCTGGCTGTCGTTGTCCTGCTGTTCGGATCGAAGAAGCTGCCGGAGATGGCCCGCGGCCTCGGCAAGTCGATGCGCATCCTCAAGGCGGAGACCAAGGCGCTGCGCGAGGACGACGCCCCGGCCGACGCGGCCGCCCAGGGCACCGCGCAGAGCACCGCGGCCCCGCAGCAGCCGGCCGCCGAGCAGGCCCGCCCGGCGGTCACCCCGACCAACGTGACCAAGGCCACCGAGACCTCCCGGCCGACCACCACGGCCTGAACCTCGCGCGCTTCCGACGAAGCCCCCGCCGACCACGGCGGGGGCTTCGTCGCGTCCGGCGGCCGGGCGCCCCGACCGGTGGTGACCGCGGATCACGTACGGCTTCGTCAGGACCGGCCCCGATCGGACGATCGTCAGTGCTCGACGGTGACCACGATCTTGCCCAGCTGGTTGCCGGCCTCCATGTAGCGGTGGGCGTCGGCGATCTCGTCCAGGCCGAAGACCCGGTCCACGACGGGGACGAAGGCGCCGCTGCGCAGGCCGGAGGTGACGAAGGCCTCGGCCCGGCGGAGCCGCTGCGGGTCGGTGGTCGTCTCGTGCAGGGTGAAGCTGCGCATGTTCCGGCCGGACACCACCGACATCGGCGGGAACGGCGTCTCCTGCCCGCTGAGCTGCCCGTAGACGAACAGGGTGCCGCCGGGGGCGAGCGCCTTGGCGAGGTCCACCACGCCGGGGCCGGCGATGGCGTCGAAGACGAACTCGGCGCCCCGGCCGCCGGTGAGGGCGAGCACGCGGTCCGTCACCGGCTCCTCCTCGGTGACGATCACCTCGGCGGCCCCGGCCTTGAGCAGGGCGTCCCGCTTGGCCCGGGCGCGGGTGGTGGCGACGGGGACGGCACCGATCCGGTTGGCGATCTGGATCGCGGCCAGGCCGACGCTGCTGGAGGCGGCGGTGAGCACGACCGTGTCGCCCGGCCGCATGCCGCCGACCTCGACCAGCGCGCCGTAGGCCGTCACGTACGGCATCCACACCGCCGCGCCGCCGATCGGGTCCAGCCCGTCCGGGCGGTGCACGACGGCCCGCGCGGGGACGACGGCCCGCTCCGCGTAGACGCCGTAGTCGTTCATCGAGAAGGCCGGCACCACGCTGACCGCCTGGCCGACCTCGAAGCCGGTGACGCCCGGGCCGACCGCCTCGACCACGCCCGCGGCCTCGCTGCCGAGGCGGGCCGGGAACTCCTTGACCGGCTGGACGTACTCGCCGCTGCGGAACATCACCTCGGCCCGGTTGAGGCCGATCGCGTCCACCCGCAGCAACAGCTCGCCGGGGCCGGGCTCGCCGACCGGCACGTCCTCCAGCCGCAGCACCTCCGGCCCGCCGAGCTCGTGGAACCGCACCGTCCTGGCCATCACCCATCGCCCCCTCGTGATCGTTGACGGCGGTGCGGGGGACCGCGCCGCCGTCGTCTCCGAAACCGTTCGGCCCCGCCGCCGTGGTCGTCCGGGGCCGGGCACCACTGAACCGCAAAGTACGGCAGGTGTCAAACTTCGACGCCTGTCGTACTTTGATGAGTGCCGTACCATGGGCGCGGACGGTCCGGGACGGGCCAGAGGGAGGTCGGAGACCGATGACGGCAGCACGGCGCGGCGGACAGCAGGACCGCGTCCCGCCCCACCCCGACGTCCGGACGATCAGCCTGCAGCAGGTCCTGGAGGCCGTGGTCGACCCGGTGCGCCGCCGGATCGTCGGCGAGCTGTACGCGGCCGGCGAGGACCTCGCCTGCGGCACGATCGAACTGCCGGTCAGCAAGTCCACCGCCACCCACCACTTCCACGTGCTGCGCGAGGCCGGGCTGATCCGGCAGTACTACGTCGGCACCTCGCGGATGAACGCGCTGCGGCGCGAGGAGTTCGACGAGGCCTTCCCGGGGCTGCTCCGCGCGCTGATGGTCGAGCGCGAACGGGGCTGAGCCCGCCGCCTCAGCCGCCTTCGGCGTAGCGGGCCGGGGACTCGCCCACCGCCGCGGTGAAGTCGCGGGTGAAGTGCGCCTGGTCGGCGTACCCGAGGTCGGCCGCGAGCGCGGCCCAGTCGACGTCCGCCCCCCGGTCGGCGCGCCGGGCGGCCTCGTGCAGCCGGGCGCGCCGCAGCACCCACTTCGGCGTGGCGCCGACGTACTCGGCGAAGAGGCGCTGCACCCCGCGGACGGAGACGCCGAACTCGGCGGCCAGGTCGTCGACCCGGTGCAGGTCCGGCGGGCCGGTGACCCGCTCGACCATCGACGCCGCCAGGGCCGCGAGCCGCTCCGCCTCCCGGTCCGGCTCGGGCAGCCGGGCGAGCAGGAAGGCGTCGACCGCTCCGACCGATGCCGAACCCCCTTCCAGCACCAGCTCGTTGAGCTGGTCCGCCGCGGGACCGAAGAACGCGGCCGCCGGCACCGTGCGGCCGGCGAGCCCGGCCGCCGGACGGCCGGTGAGCAGGCGGAAGCCGCCCGGCCGGAACCTCACCCCGAGGACGTGCCCCGCCCCCTCCAGCCGGCGGACGAACAGACGGCGGTCCACGCCGTGGACGGTGGCCCGGGGCGCCTCGAAGACCAGGTGCAGGTGGGGGTGGACGAGCACCTTCTGCTCGTACGCGGGCAGGCCCCGGCGGTCCCACCGCACCAGCCAGTAGTACTCGACGAGGCGGGCCAGCCCGGGTGCGGGGGGCCGGCCGGTCCAGGCCGACCACGCCGGCCGCCCGGCCGGGGTGCAGCACCCCGCGCCCGAGGCCGGCGGGTGTGCGGTCGGAGGCGTTCACGCCGGCCAGGCTAGGGGCCGCCTCCGACATCGTCCGTTCCGGTCGTCGTGGCCGCCTCGCCGCGTCGTGCCCGTTCACCGCGTCGCGTCGTTCGAGGCGTCGCGTCGTTCCGGACGTCGCGCCCGTCCGAGGCCTGGCGTCCGTCCGAGGCGTCGCGTTTGTTCAAGACGCCGCGACGGCGGCCGGCCGAGGATCGGGCCATGAACGGTCACGCACTCCACCCCCTCCTCGCCCGCGCCGCCGCGGAGGCCGCGCGGATCGCCCGCGGCGTCCGCCCCGGACAGCTGGACGGGCCCACGCCCTGCACCGACTTCGACACCCGGACGCTGGTCAACCACTGGGTGCTCTACACCTCCCACGGCCTGGAGCACCGCGCCCTGCGCGAGGAGCTGCCGCGGGAACTGACCGAGCGTGACTTCACCGCCGAGGCCGCCTGGGCCGAGGCCTACGCGGCGCAGCTGGACCGGGCCGTGGCGGCCTGGGCCGACCCGGCGGTCTGGGTGGGCGACGTCGACCTGATGGGGACGCCCGTGCCGGCGACCGGGGTCGCCCGGATGCTGCTCAAGGAGCTGGTGGTGCACGGGTGGGACGTCGCCCGGGCCACCGGCCAGCAGGTCGAGGTCGCGGACGACCTCGCCGAGGCGGTCCTCGCGGTGGTCGAGGACTACGCCGAGCTCTACCGCCGGTACGACGGGTTCGCCGAGCCGGTGACCGTCCCGGCGACGGCCCCGGCGTTCGACCGCGCGCTGGCCGCCTCGGGCCGCGACCCCCGGTGGGCCGCGGTGGCGTCCTAGGGTCCTGAGTCTGAAGCGAATTCCAGCCCCGGGGCGGAATTCCAGACGCAGGACACTGGGAACGGTGGGTCCGCGGCGGCTCAGGCCGCGGGCCCGCCCAGGGCGCCGCGCACCAGCCGGGTCACGGCCGGGACGGCCGCCCGCAGGTCCCCGTCCCGGCCGACCGTCTCGCCCGCGAGCGCGTCGAAGGTCTCGAAGCCGGTGAGGACGAACAGCAGCGCCGCCGCGTCCTCCGGTGCGCCGTCGAGCCGGCCGGCCAGGACCTCGGTGCCCTCGCGGCGCCGGGCGTCGCGCTCCCCGATCACCCGGCCGACCTCCTCGTCCAGGGCGGCCAGCGCGCGCAGCCGGCGGGTGCAGACGCGGTCCACCGCCCAGAAGCCGCCCATCACCTCGACGAAGCGGTCCACCGCCGGCCACGGCTCGGGGTGGGTGAACGCCTCGGCGAGCCGCGCCATCCCGCCCTGGGCGGCGAGCGCGTCGCAGACCGCCTCCAGCAGACCGGTCTTCGAGCCGAACTGGTAGTAGACGGTGGCCCGGGCGACGTCCGCCCGCTTCGCCACGGCGTCCAGCGAGAGCGCTCCCGTCTCGGCGAGCTGCGCCCGCGCGGCGTCGGTGATCCGCGCGCGCGTCTCGTCCACGTCCGCCTGCCGCTGTCCCATCCGGTAGGCCCGGGGGGTCATCGCGCTCGCCTCCACTCGCTCGCCCCGCCGCCGTGGCGCGGGTCGGTCTCTCGTGAACAGGCAGTATCCCCGATCGCCCGGTGCGGGAGCGTCAGACGATGACCCGCCCGCCGCAGACGTCCAGGGTCTGGCCGGTGATCCAGGAGGACGCGGTGGAGGCCAGGAAGAGGGCGGCCGCCGCGATGTCGCCGGGTTCGCCGAGCCGGCCGAGCGGGTGGGCGGCGGCGACCGCGGCCTGGACCTCGGGCGGCATGACGGCGGCCGTCCGCTCGGTCCGGACCGCGCCCGGCGCGATCGCGTTGACCCGGACGCCCCCGCCCGCCAGTTCCAGGGCGAGGTGCCGGGAGTACATCAGCACCCCGGCCTTGGCGGCCGCGTACACGGCGGAGGAGCCGCTCGGCAGCCGGCCGGCCGTGGACGCCATGGTGATCACCGAGCCGCTGCCGCGCTCCAGCAGGCCCGGCAGGAAGGCCTGGACGGTGAGGAAGGTGGCCGTGAGGTTGGCGTCCAGCACGGAACGCCAGTGCTCCTCGGTCTCCCGGACGGTCGGCACGGGGTAGCCGTCCCCGCCGGCGAAGGCCGCCAGGACGTCGACCGGGCCGAGCTCCGCCTCGATCCGGGCGGCGGCCCGGGCGAGTGCCGCGGCGTCGGTGCAGTCGGCGACCAGGCCGAGCGCGCCGGCACCGGCCGTTTCGGCGGCGAGGGCCCGCAGTTCCCCGGCGACGGCGTCCAGGGCCGCCGCGTCCCGGCCGAGGACCGCGACCGAGGCGCCCTGCCGGGCGAACGAGCGGGCGGTCCCGGCGCCGATGCCCCGGCTGCCTCCGGTGATCACGACGATCTTGCCGGCCAGGTCGGGGTACTGAACTCCCATGGCTGAGTGCTCCCTTGAGCTCGAAGATGTGGTTCACTTGCATTCAGTCATACAGCCTGTCTGAATGAATCGGCAAGCGTTCGCCCGGCCTTCGTCCGGCCCGAGAGCCCCACCGGGGCGCCTCGCGAACCGGACCGAGAAGCGCACCGAAAACCGCACCGAGAACCGCAAGGAGGACCCGATGAAGCTCGCCGTCGTCGGCGCCGCAGGCCGCACCGGCCGCCTGGTCGTCGATCTCGCCCTGGCCGCCGGGCACACCGTCACCGCGGTCGCCCGCACGCCCTCCCGGCTGCCGGAGTTCGCCCACGGCACCCCGCTCACCGTGCAGGCCGACGTCCACCGGCCCGGCGCCCTGCACCAGCCGCTGGCCGGCCAGGACGTGGTGGTCTCCACGCTCGGCACGACCGGCCGGTCCGCCACCACCGTCTTCTCGGACGGCGCACGCGCGTTGGTGGCCGCCGCGGAGGCCGGCGGGGTGCGGCACCTGGTGGCGATGTCCTCGGCGGGCCTGGAGAGCGGTCATCTCCCGTTCGCCCAGCGGGTGGTGACCCGGCTGGTGGTGGACCGGCTCTACCGGGAGATCCACCGCGACCTGGCCCGGATGGAGGCGGTGCTCGCCGGCTCCGAGACGGCCTGGACGGTCGTCCGCGCACCGATGCTCAAGGACGGCCCGCCCGCCGCGGACCCGCGCATCGTCTACGACCGCCCGCTGCCCGGCGCCGGCACCGCCTCCCGGGCCACCGTCGCCGCCTGGATCGTCCGGCACCTCGGCGCCCCGGAGACCTTCCGCCGCCGGGTCACCATCGCCGACGGCTGACCACCGGAATCCGTCGCCGGTCGCCGGAGCCGAACCGGCCGGCCACCCCGGCCGGCGAGCTCAGCCCCCGCCGGCGAGCTCAGCCCCCTGCCGGTCCGTTCAGCCCTCCGGCCGGGGGCGCCGCCTGAGGGCGATGGCCAGCAGGACGAGCGCCGACAGGGCCGCCGAGACGCGCAGCACGCCCGGCGCCGCCGACCAGGTCAGCTGACCCAGCTGGGCCCCGGGCTGGAGGCCGTCGCCCCGGCCGTTCCCGGCCCGCTGCATGGCGAGGAAGGTGGTCGCGCTCATGGTGATCAGCGGGATGCCGAGGATCACGAACTTGCGCATGAAGTCGGTGAGCCGGCGGGACAGGTAGCCGAGGCCCCAGCCCGCCAGCATGGCCGGGAAGAAGCCGGTGACGGCGCCGCCCACGAGCAGGCCGCAGGAGAGCAGGAGCAGCGGGGACGGCCGGCGGCCGGCGACCGCGCCCTGGGCGGGGGGCGTCTCTGCGGCCTTCGCCGCGGCCTTCTTCCGCTTGCGGACCTTCGTCGCCGGGCCCGCGTCCGCCGCGGGCTCCACCGGCGCGGCGGGCTGGGCGGGTTCGGCCGGCCGGGCGGTCTCCGCCCGCTCCCCGGCCCGCTGTTCGGGGATCGGCCCGGTCTCCGGCCCCGGCCCGTCCGAGAAGTCGAGCTTCACCATCCAGCCGTCGGCGTTGGCGGACAGGTACGGCGCCGGTACGGCCTCCGGATCCGCGTCCAGGTCCAGGTCCGGGTCCGGGTCCGCGTCCGCGATCGGCTGCGCCACCCAGGGCGAGTCCGCCCTGTCGGCCGTCCGCTCCGGCGGCCGCGGCCGGGACGGCGGGACGGACGAGGACGACCCGGCCGCGGGCGACTCCGAGGGGGCGGACGGGGCCGACGGGACGAACGGCGGCGCCGGAGGAGGCGGCGGCACCGACGCCCCGCCCCCCGCGTACACGCTGTCCTCGTCCCCGGAGCCCCCCAAGCCCCCCGCGCCCGCGGAGTTCCCCGGCCCCCCGGAAGCCTCACCCCCCGGCGGCCCGCTCCACGGCCCCCGCTTGCGCCACCACTCGCCGTCCGACATCGCCCAACACCCCGCCTCGCCCGTGCCGCAGCGGCCGTCGTGGGGCCGCCGGTCAGACGGTACCCACCGGAATCAGGGCCACGCCGACCGGTCCCCACCGTCCGTCCTCCCGACTAACCTAGGTCGAATGACCACACAGCAGGGCCCCCAACGCTCCGGCAAGGCGCCCGCCGGCCCCCGCACCCTCGCCGAGGAGCTCCGCGGCCGCGCGGACGACGACCTCGCCGCCCTGCTCCGGTCCCGGCCCGACCTGCTGAACCCCGTCCCCGGCGACCTCACCCAGCTCGCCGCCCGGCTCTCCTCCCGCGCCTCCGCGCTGCGCGCCCTGGAGCGGCTGGACCGGTTCACCCTCCAGGTCGCCGAGGCGCTGGCGGCCGCGCCGGACGGCGCCACCCCGGCCGCCGTCAAGTCGCTGCTCACCGGGCCGGCCAAGGTCAAGCCGCACCCGGGCGCGACGCCGCTGACCCCCGCCGACCGGTCCGCCGTCGCCGCCGCCCTCCCCCGGGCGCTCGCCACCCTGCGCGACCGCGCCCTGCTCTGGGGCCCGGACAACGGACTGCGCCTGGTCATCGCCGCCCGCGAGGCACTCGCCCCGACCGCCGCCAACCCCGGCCGGACCGGCCTCGGCCCGACGTTCGCCGACGCCACCGCCGGCATGTCCCCGGCCCGGTTGCAGCAGCTGCTCGCCTCGGCCGGCCAGCCCGCCACCCCGGACCCGGTCACCGCGGTCGCCGCGCTCACCGCGCTGCTCACCGACCGCGCCCGCTGCGACGCCCTGCTGGCCACCGCCCCCGAACCGGCGCTGCGCCTGCTGGACCGGCTGGTCTGGGGGCCGCCCACCGGCACCGTCCCGGACGCCACCCGCCCGGTCACCGCCGAGGACGCGCAGAGCCCGGTCGAATGGCTGCTGGCCCGCGGCCTGCTGCTGCCCAGCAGCCCCGGCAGCGTCGTGCTGCCCCGCGAACTGGCCCTGCACCTGCGCGGCGGCCGCACCCACCGCGTGGTCGAGCCGGTCCAGCCCGAGCCCGCCCCGGCCGCCGCCCCGCGGGATCCCCAGGTGGTGGACCGCGCCGCCGCCGGGCAGGCCCACACCGCCGTCCGGACCGTCGAGGAGCTGCTCGACCTCTGGGGCCTCAACCCGCCGCCCACCCTGCGCGCCGGCGGCCTCGGCGTGCGCGACCTCAAGCGCACCGCGCAGGCCCTGGAGACCACCGAGCAGCAGACCGCCTTCTGGCTCGAACTCGCCTACACCTCGGGCCTGCTGGCCCCGGACGGCGAGGCCGACGAGCGCTGGGCGCCCACCCCGGCGTACGACGGCTGGCTGCAGCAGGACACCGCCGACCGCTGGACGCTGCTGGCCGAGAGCTGGCTCGCCGCCACCCGGGTGTCCGCCCTGACCGGCACCCCGGACGCCAAGGGCAAGACGCGCGCCCCGCTCGGCCCCGAGCTGGACCGCACGCTCGCCCCGTCCGTCCGCCGCGCCACCCTGGCCCTGCTCGCCGAGCTGCCGCCCGGCGCCGCCCCGACCGCCGACGAGCTGCTGCCCACCCTGCGCTGGCAGCGCCCGCTGCGCGGCGGCCCGGTCACCGGCCAGGACCCGGCCACCGGGCAGCCCCGCGACCTGCGGGACGAGCTCACCGCCTGGACCCTCGCCGAGGCCGAACTGCTCGGCGTCACCGGCCGCGGCGCCCTCGCCGCCCCCGCCCGCGCGCTGCTCACCGCCGAGGCCGACCCGGCCGAGGTGCTGGCCCCGCTGCTGCCGCGGCCGCTGGACCACGTCATCCTGCAGCCGGACCTCACCGCGATCGCCCCCGGCCCGCTGCTCACCCCGCTCGCCCAGGCGCTCGCCCTCTGCGCCGACATCGAGTCCAAGGGCGGCGCCACCGTCTACCGGTTCACCCCCGAGTCGGTCCGCCGCGCCCTGGACGCCGGCCGCACCGCCGCCGACCTGCGGGCCTTCCTGGAGCAGCACTCGCGCACGCCCGTCCCGCAGCCGCTCGCCTACCTGATCGACGACGTGGCCCGCCGGCACGGCATCCTGCGGGTCGGCGCCGCCTCCTCGTACCTGCGCTGCGACGACCCGCAGCTGCTCGGCGAGGTGCTGGCCGACCGCCGCTCCGCCGACCTGCGGCTGCGCCTGCTCGCCCCCACCGTGCTCGCCGCCCAGGCCGCGCCCGACGTGCTGCTCGCCGCCCTGCGCGGCATGGGCTACGCGCCCGCGGCCGAGTCCGCCGAGGGCGACGTCCTGATCACCCGGCCGGACAGCCACCGCACCCCGCCGCGCGCGGCGCCCGTTCCCGTCCCCGACGGCCCGCCCACCCCGGACGACACCCTGCTCGCGGCGGCCATCAAGGCCATCCGGGCCGGCGACCGCGCCGCCACCGCCGTCCGCCGCGAGCCCACCCCCGACCCGCGCCACCTCCCGCGCACCCCGGCCGCCGAGACGCTGGCCGCGCTGCAGACCGCCGTCCTGCTCGGCGAGCGGATGTGGATCGGCTACCTCAACGCCGAGGGGCTCGCCAGCCAGCGGATCATCGACCCGGTCAAGGTCGAAGGCGGCTTCGTCACCGCCTTCGACCACCACGCGGACGAGCTCCGCACCTTCGCCCTGCACCGGATCACCGGCGTGGCCGAGCTGGAGGAGTAGCCGCGCACCGGCGGAGCGGCCGCGTCCCCGGCGGAGTGGCCGCGCCCCGGAGCGGGAGCGGGATCAGCGCCCGCGCCCGGGAGCTGGAACGGGATGCCCGCGCCCCGGAGCGGGAGCGGGATCAGTGCCCGCCCTGGGCCTCCTTCATCTTCTCCTTGACCGCCTGGTCCGCCAGCGTGCCGATCTGGCCCTGGCCGACCGGCAGGTTTCCCGCGCCGGTCAGGTCCGCCAGCAGGAAGGCGGGGGACGCCAGCAGCCCGCCCGGGCCCTCGCCCACGCCCGCGAGGGCGTGGGCGGAGCCGGCGGAGGCGGCCGTCGCGGCGAAGGCGGTACCGGCGAGGGCGAGAGCGGTGAGGACACGCTTCGGCTTGTTCATGACCTGCTCTAACGAGCGGCGTCCGCGCCGGTCACCGCCCTCCGTTTGACGGGCCCGGCACCCCGGCGTAGTCCGGAAGACAGGGGGATTCCGAAAGGAGTCATCATGCTCGGCGATCTCATAGGCGAGTTCGAGGGCCGTGACACCGGCCGGCGCGTGCTCTCCACCGGCGACGGCCACGTCGTGGTCGAGGTCTCCTTCGAGGGCAGCGGCAACTACTACGGCACCGCGATCAACGGGTTCGGCACCTACGAGTCCGAACTGCGTCCCGACGGGACGCTCCACGGCGAGGGCCAGGGCGTCGACATGACCGCCGACGGCCAGACCGTCAGCTGGCAGGGCGTCGGCATCGGCCACTTCACCGAGGGCGGCGGCACCAGCTGGCGCGGCGCGCTCTTCTTCTCCAGCGCCTCACCGCAGTTCGAGCGGCTCAACGCCGTCGTCGGCCTGTTCGAGTTCGAGGCCTCCGCGGACGGCAAGTCCACCGGCAAGTTCTACGAATGGAAGTAGCCTCCCGGCTTCCCCGTCGGATGCGCGACACTGGAGGGTCTGCGTCCCGACAGACCTGCCAGCCAGTGGAGGGCTCCCCCGCGTGAACGACGGACCGCTCATCGTCCAGAGCGACAAAACTCTTCTCCTGGAGATCGACCACCCCAAGGCCGCCGACTGCCGCCGCGCCATCGCGCCGTTCGCCGAGCTGGAGCGCGCGCCCGAACACGTCCACACCTACCGGGTGACCCCGCTCGGGCTGTGGAACGCGCGCGCCGCCGGGCACGACGCCGAGCAGGTGGTCGACGCCCTGGTGACGTACTCGCGCTACCCGGTGCCGCACGCGCTGCTGGTCGACGTGGCCGACACCATCGCGCGCTACGGGCGGCTCCAGCTCAGCAAGCACCCCACCCACGGCCTGGTGCTCACCACCACCGACCGTCCGGTGCTGGAGGAGGTGCTCCGCTCCAAGAAGATCACTCCGCTGGTCGGCGCCCGGGTGGACCCCGACACCGTCGTCGTCCACCCGTCCGAGCGCGGCCAGATCAAGCAGGTGCTGCTCAAACTCGGCTGGCCCGCCGAGGACTTCGCCGGCTACGTGGACGGCGAGGCGCATCCCATCCACCTGGAGCAGGACGGCTGGCAGCTGCGCCCCTACCAGGCCCAGGCCGTCGAGGGCTTCTGGCACGGCGGCTCGGGCGTGGTCGTGCTGCCCTGCGGCGCCGGCAAGACGCTGGTCGGCGCCGCGGCGATGGCCGAGGCCAAGTCGACCACGCTGATCCTGGTCACCAACACCGTCTCGGCCCGGCAGTGGAAGCACGAGCTGGTCAAGCGCACCTCGCTGACCGAGGACGAGATCGGCGAGTACAGCGGGACGAAGAAGGAGATCCGCCCGGTCACCATCGCCACGTACCAGGTGATGACCACCAAGCGGAAGGGCGTCTACGCCCACCTGGAGCTGTTCGACGCCCGCAACTGGGGCCTGGTGGTCTACGACGAGGTGCACCTGCTGCCCGCGCCGGTGTTCAAGTTCACCGCGGACCTGCAGGCCCGCCGCCGGCTCGGCCTGACCGCCACCCTGGTCCGCGAGGACGGCCGGGAGGGCGACGTCTTCTCGCTCATCGGCCCGAAGCGCTTCGACGCCCCGTGGAAGGAGATCGAGGCGCAGGGCTACATCGCGCCCGCCGACTGCTGCGAGGTCCGGGTCACCCTGACCGACTCCGAGCGGCTCGCCTACGCGACCGCCGAGCCCGAGGAGCGCTACCGCTTCTGCGCCACCACCGCCACCAAGCGGCGGGTGGTCGAGGCGCTGGTCAGGAAGCACGAGAAGGACCAGACGCTGATCATCGGCCAGTACATCGACCAGCTGGACGAACTCGGCGAGGCCCTGGACGCCCCGGTGATCAAGGGCGAGACCAGCAACGCCCAGCGCGAGAAGCTGTTCGACGCCTTCCGCGCCAAGGAGATCAGCGTCCTGGTGGTCTCCAAGGTCGCCAACTTCTCGATCGACCTGCCCGAGGCGACCGTGGCCATCCAGGTCTCCGGCACCTTCGGCTCCCGCCAGGAGGAGGCCCAGCGCCTCGGCCGGGTGCTGCGCCCCAAGGCGGACGGCCACGCGGCCCACTTCTACTCGGTGGTGGCCCGCGACACCGTCGACCAGGACTTCGCCGCCCACCGGCAGCGCTTCCTGGCCGAGCAGGGCTACGCCTACCGCATCATCGACGCGGACGACGTCCTGTAGTCCCGGCCGGACCGGACGTCAGTACCCGACACCGTCGCGCCCGAGGAACACCACGCGCGCGGCGGTGTCGAGGGCGATCCCGACGTTGCGGACGGCGGTGGCCAGCGGGTTGCGGCGGCGGCCGGGCACGGCGGTCGCGCCGGCCCGGGCGGTGGTGGTGGTCTTCCGATCGCTCATGTCTCCACCGTAGGCAGCGGGCACACCGGGGGCATCACCCCAAAGGCCGTATCCGCCGGGACGCAGGTCGTCCTCCAGGTGTACGGAGACCCCCGAGGGGTCGGGGCTGGAACCCTGACGCCGCCGGGTCTAAGATCGTTCGCCTGCCCCCTCCCGAACCGTGGTACCTGCTGAGTCGCGCAGGCAGCCGGGGGAGGCGCCGACCGCACGGCAACCGGCCGGCTGTACCCACCGTGAGCTCCAACGATCCGCTGCGCCCGCCTCCGGGGCAGCCGGGAAGGTTCGCTGTGCCCGCCACCCCCACCACCGACCCCCTCCAGCGCGAACGCGACCACCTCGCCGCCTCCCGGGCCGCGCTGCGCGCCATGCGCGAGGACGTCCAGTCGCTCGACATCCGCGACGTCACCGGCACCTGGGTGACCGCCCTCGTGCTGCAGAACCAGATCGAGGCCCGGATCGCCGCCCTGGCCGACCTCTCGCACACCCCGCTGTTCTTCGGCCGCCTCGACTACCTGCACGCGATCAGCGAAGAACTGTCCGAGGGCGGCGGAGGGGAGAACTTCTACATCGGCCGCCGGCACGTCCACGACGCCGACGGCGACCCGATGGTGATCGACTGGCGCGCGCCGGTCTCCCAGCCGTTCTACCGGGCCAGCCGGGCCGAGCCGATGGACGTCGAGCGGCGGCGCCGGTTCGGCTACACCGGCGGCGAGCTGACCGCGTACGAGGACGAGCACCTCACCGACCCGGCGGAGTCGGACACCGCCTCCGCCCTGCTCGCCGCCGAGATCGAGAAGCCCCGCGTCGGCCCGATGCGCGACATCGTCGCCACCATCCAGCCGGAGCAGGACGAGATCGTCCGCGCCGACGTCTCCGGCACCGTCTGCGTCCAGGGCGCCCCCGGCACCGGGAAGACCGCCGTCGGCCTGCACCGCGTGGCGTACCTGCTGTACGCGCACCGCGAGCGGCTGGCCCGCACCGGCACCCTGGTGATCGGCCCGAACAACGCCTTCCTCTCCTACATCGAGCAGGTGCTGCCCGCCCTCGGCGAGCTGGACGTCGCGCAGGCCACCGTGCAGCAGCTGGTCGCGCACGTCGAGGTGCGGGGCGAGGACGGCGCCGAGGCGGCCCGGCTGAAGGGCGACGCCCGGATGGCCGAGGTGCTGCGCCGGGCCGTCCGGTCCGGCATCACGCTGCCCACCGAGCCCTGCGTGGTGATCCGCGGCTCCCGGCGCTGGCGCGTCCCGGCGTACGAACTTGCCGAGATCATCGAGGAGTTGAAGGGCCGGGAGATCCGCTACGGCGCGGCCCGGGACGCCCTGCCGCAGCGGATCGCGCACGCCGTGCTGCTGAAGATGGAGCAGGGCGGCGAGGCCCCGGACGACCGGGTCCAGGACGCGGTGGCCCGCAACGCCGCGGTCAAGGCGGTGGTCAAGGAGTGCTGGCCGGCGGTCGATCCGGCCAAGCTGGTGCTCCGGCTGCTCTCCGAGCCGCAGTTCCTCGCCGCGTGCGCGGACGGCGTCCTCACCGCGGAGGAGCAGCGGGCGGTGCTCTGGCCCAAGCCCGGCCGCTCGGTGAAGACCGCCCGCTGGACGCAGGCCGACGCCGTCCTGGTCGACGAGGCGGCGGACCTGGTGCAGCGCACGCCCTCGCTCGGCCACGTGGTGCTGGACGAGGCGCAGGACCTCTCGCCGATGCAGTACCGCGCGGTCGGCCGCCGCTGCACCACCGGCTCGGCGACCGTGCTGGGCGACCTCGCCCAGGGCACCACCCCCTGGGCCACCGCGAGTTGGCCGGACGCCCTGCACCACCTGGGCAAACCGGCGGCCCACATCGAGGAGTTGACCAAGGGCTTCCGGGTGCCCGAGGAGGTCATCGCGTACGCCTCCCGGCTGCTGCCCGCGATCGCCCCCGGCCTCGCCCCGGCGACCTCGGTCCGCGAGGCGCCCGGTTCGCTGACCGTGAGCCGGTGCGCCCGCGAGGAGCTGGTGAAGGCGGTGGTCGAGGCCTGCCACCGGGCGCTGGAGAACGAGGGCTCGACCGGCCTGATCGCCGCCGACGCGCGCGTCCCGCTGCTCGCCGAGGCGCTCACCGCGGCCGGCCTGCCGTACCTCTCCCCCGGCACCGAGACCAGTGCCGAGGCCCGGCTGACCCTGGTGCCGGCCTCGCTGGCCAAGGGCCTGGAGTACGACTACGTGGTGCTGGACGAGCCGGCGGCGGTGGTCGCCGGGGAGCCGGACGAGCGGACCGGGCTGCGCCGCCTGTACGTGGCGCTCACCCGCGCGGTCTCCGGGCTGGCCGTGCTGCACGCCGAGCCGCTGCCGGAGCAGTTGGGCTGACGGGTCCGTCTTCGGACTCCCGCGCACGCGTGAGGGGTCCCGCGTACGCGGGAGGGGACCCGCGTACGCGGGAGGGGACCGGACGTGCCGGTCCCCTCCCGCGGCCGGGCGGCCGGGCCCGGACCGCCGGCTGTCGGCGCTTCCACGCTCAGCCGTCGATCAGGGCCCGCCACTCGGCGACCTTGGCGGCGTCCACCGGCGACCGCCACCCGTCGGCGCGGACCGCGCCGCCGACGTGGAAGGCGTCGAAGCCCTCGGCCCGCAGCTCCTTCAGGTGCTCGGCCCGCAGGCCGCCGCCGATCAGGATCCGCTGCCCGTACCCGGGCTCGCCGGCCTTGCCCAGCTCCGCCAGCAGCGCCGCCCGGCCGGCGTCCACGCCGCCGGCCGCGCCGGAGGTGAGGAAGGTGTCCAGCCCGGGCAGCGCCCCGACGGCCGCGCGGACGGCGGCCCGGTCGGTGCTGTGGTCGATCGCCCGGTGGAAGGTCCAGCGGCAGCCGGCCACCGCCTCGGCGACGGCGGCGGTGGCGGCGAGGTCCACGGCGCCGTCGGCGTCCAGGAAGCCGAAGACGAACTCCTCGGCCCCCTCGGCCCGCAGGGCGGTGGCGCGGGCGCGCAGCTCGTCCAGGTCGCCGGGGGCGAAACCGTCCCGGATGCGGAGCATGACGCGCAGCGGGAGGTCCACGGCGGCGCGGATCCGGGCGAAGTCCTCGACCGACGGGGTGAGCCCGTCGGCGGCCATGTCCGTGACCAGTTCGAGCCGGTCGGCGCCGCCCGACTCGGCGGCCTGGGCGTCCTGGGGCGTCAGCGCGATGACTTCGAAAATTGGTCTAGACATGTACACAGCCTGCCACATGGGCCCGCCCCCGGCGAGACCACCCCGCCCGGCCCGGCCTCAGGCCGTCTGCCGCCCGGCCCCGCCGCCCGGCCCGGCCGGACCCTTCGGGCGGCCCAGCACGACCAGCGCGACCATCGCGGTGACGACCAGGGCCGCCACCGGCAGCAGCCGCCACATCCCGCCGGCCTGCTGCCAGAGCCCGTGGAGGTTGGCGCTGAACGTCCACGGCAGCGCGGCGAGCCCCGGCACGGCCAGGACGTACCACCCGCGCAGCGCCGTCAGCGCCATCAGCAGCGGCACGCCGACCATCAGGCTCCGCCACAGCGGCTCGATGGTGCTCCAGGGGGCGTACGCGTCGAGCGCGTAGATCGCGACCGGGGACGCCACCGCCGACACCAGCAGCAGGCCCCGCTCCCGCCAGGTCGGCGACGGCAGGGCGTCCGCGGGGGCGGCGAGCAGCACCAGGCTCCAGAGCAGGAAGGCGCCCTCGTACTGGAACGCGTAGCCGGCCACCCACAGCCTGCTCCCCGACGGCGAGACCGCCGCCAGCATCGCGAGGTGGGCCAGGACCGCGAGCGCCGTCCCCCCGGCCAGCAGCCGCGCCGCCGCCCACCTTCCGAAGAGGGCGGCGGTCCCGCCGAGCACCGGCAGCGCGGCCATCGCCGCGATGACCAGGAAGAAGGGCACCTCCCCGGCCCGGTCGGGGAGTTCGAGCCGGAGCCACGAGGCGGCGAGCTGGAGGAACACGGCCATCCCGGCCGCCGCACCGGCCGCCAGGGGCGCCGTCAGCGCCGCCAGCCGCCCGCCCGCCGAGGTGGACGTCAGCCCGGTCCGCAGCCGCAGCCCGTACGCCCCCAGGTCGACCAGCTCCCGGAGGGCGGCCAGCCGGCCCGCCCCCGCCGTGGTGTCGGCGAACACGACGGCCAGCTCCTCGCCGCGGTCCCGGCGGTAGCGGCCGGGGTAGAGCGCGAGAGCGGTGCGCAGGGCGATGGTCCCGGTCATGCGAAGGCCCCCCTGACCCTCGGACGGACGACGGCGACGGAGAGCCGCCGTTCGGCCTCGGCGGCCACGGCCCGCAGCCGCTCGGCCTCCGCGGCGAGGACGCCCCGGCCGGAGTCGGTCAGCGCGTACGTGCGCCGGGCCCGGCCGTCCACGACCTCCTCGGCGGCGACCTCGATCAGGCCCTGCTGGAGCAGCCGGTCGAGGGCGCCGTACAGCGTGCCGGTGCGCATCTTCACCCGGCCGTCGGAGATCGCGGCGATCTCCTGGATGAGCGCGTAGCCGTGCCTGGGCGCATCGGCCAGCGCGGTGAGCAGGAGCAGCGTCGGCTCCTGCATGGCTCGCTCTGTCATGGGACTACATATATCGCCAAACTGCATATGTCGCCACCGAAACCCGCCCACCCGCCGACCGGTCGTCAGGAGGCCGCCAGAATGGGCCCCATGCCGAAGACGCCGGACCACGCACCCGCCGAGCTGCTCGCCGACTGGACCGCCCTGCTGCGACGCTGCGGCGCCACCGCCGACCCCGAGCCCTACGGCCGCGACCTGCTGGGCCGCTGGGCCGAGCCGCAGCGCCGCTACCACACCACCGACCACCTGCGGGCGGTGCTCGGCCACGTCGACGCGCTCGCCGGGCACGCCGCCGACCCGGACGCCGTCCGGCTGGCCGCCTGGTTCCACGACGCCGTCTACCGCCCGGACCGCTCCGAGAACGAGGAGCGCAGCGCCGCCCTCGCCGTCCGGGCGCTCACCGAGGCCGGGTTGCCCGGGCCGCGGGTCGACGAGGTCGCCCGGCTGGTCCGGCTCACCGTCACCCACCACCCCGAGCCCGGCGACCGCGACGGCGAGGTGCTGTGCGACGCCGACCTGGCCGTCCTCGGCGGCACCCCGGAGGCGTACGCGGCCTACGCGGCCGCCGTCCGCGAGGAGTACGCCTTCGTCCCCGAGCCGGACTTCCGGGCCGGCCGCGCCGCGGTCCTGCGCCACCTGCTCGCGCTCCCCGCCCTCTACCGCACCCCGGCCGCCCGCGCCCGCTTCGACGCCCCCGCCCGCGCCAACCTGGCCGCCGAGCTCGGCACGCTCGAAGGCCGACCCGCCGGGCCCGCCGGGATCAGGTGAGCCGGCCGACGGGCGCGACGACCGCGCCCTCCTTGCCGCAGACCCAGTGCGGCTCCGGCCCCAGCTCGGGTTCGACGCTGAGCGCGTGCGGGTCGCCCTCGGCGGCGCAGGAGGTGCAGAGCGGCCAGCGGCCGTACGCCTCCAGCAGCGCGTCCTGGACGTCCTGGGCGACCAGCCCGAGCACGTACTCGGTGCCGTCCGGCCACTGCTCCAGCCACCAGCGGCGGTGCGTGACGGCCGTCTCGACCAGCGACACCACGGCGGCGTCCGCCACGTCCCGCGCGGTCAGGTCGGCCAGGATCAGTGCCCGCGCCTGGTGCAGGGCGGTCTCGATGTCGTCTGCGGAAGCCATCCGTCCATTCTCCCAAAACAACGCCGCACGGGCGGCTCCCCGAGGGGAACCGCCCGTGCGAGCGAAGACTTGACCGATCCGGCGAGGGATCAGAAGTCCATGTCACCGCCCGGCATGCCGCCGCCGGCGGCCGCAGCGGCCTTCTCCGGCTTGTCGGCGATGACGGCCTCGGTGGTGAGGAACAGCGCCGCGATGGAGGCGGCGTTCTGCAGCGCGGAGCGGGTGACCTTGGCCGGGTCGATGATGCCCTCGGCGACCAGGTCGACGTACTCGTTGGTGGCGGCGTTCAGGCCGTGACCAGCGGGGAGGTTGCGCACCTTCTCCACCACGACGCCGCCCTCGAGGCCGGCGTTGGTCGCGATCTGCTTGATCGGGGCCTCCAGCGCGACCTTGACGATGTTGGCACCGGTGGCCTCGTCGCCCTCGAGCTCGAGCTTGTCGAACGCGACACCGGCCTGCAGCAGGGCGACGCCACCACCGGCGACGATGCCCTCCTCGACGGCGGCCTTGGCGTTGCGGACGGCGTCCTCGATGCGGTGCTTGCGCTCCTTGAGCTCCACCTCGGTGGCCGCGCCGGCCTTGATGACGGCCACGCCGCCGGCCAGCTTGGCGAGGCGCTCCTGGAGCTTCTCGCGGTCGTAGTCCGAGTCGCTGTTCTCGATCTCGGCGCGGATCTGGTTCACGCGGCCCGCGACCTGCTCGCTGTCGCCGCCACCGTCGACGATGGTGGTCTCGTCCTTGGTGATGACCACCTTGCGGGCGGTGCCCAGCAGGTCGATGCCGGCGTTCTCCAGCTTGAGGCCGACCTCCTCGGAGATCACGGTGCCACCGGTGAGGATGGCGATGTCGCCGAGCATGGCCTTGCGGCGGTCGCCGAAGCCCGGGGCCTTGACGGCGACGGACTTGAAGGTGCCGCGGATCTTGTTCACGACCAGGGTCGACAGGGCCT
This sequence comes from Kitasatospora sp. NPDC127111, assembly GCF_042677465.1. Taxonomy (NCBI): domain Bacteria; kingdom Bacillati; phylum Actinomycetota; class Actinomycetes; order Kitasatosporales; family Streptomycetaceae; genus Kitasatospora; species Kitasatospora sp. NPDC127111. The sequence continues at coordinate 1,921 of NZ_JBHXTG010000037.1, read as the reverse complement.
CGCCCTCGACGTCCTCGGCGATGATGACGAGCGGCTTGCCGCTCTGCATGACCTTCTCCAGCAGCGGGAGCAGGTCCTTGACCGAGCCGATCTTGGAGTTGGCGATGAGGATGTACGGGTCCTCGAAGGTCGCCTCCATGCGCTCCAGGTCGGTGGCGAAGTAGGCGGAGATGTAGCCCTTGTCGAAGCGCATGCCCTCGGTGAGCTCGAGCTCCAGGCCGAAGGTGTTGCTCTCCTCGACGGTGATGACGCCTTCCTTGCCGACCTTGTCCATGGCCTCGGCGATGAGCTCGCCGATCTGGGTGTCGGCGGCCGAGATGGAGGCGGTGGAGGCGATCTGCTCCTTGGTCTCCACGTCCTTGGCCTGGGCCAGCAGCTGGTCGGAGACGGCGGCGACGGCCTTCTCGATGCCGCGCTTCAGGGCCATCGGGTTGGCGCCGGCGGCGACGTTGCGCAGACCCTCGCGGACGAGCGCCTGGGCCAGCACGGTGGCGGTGGTGGTGCCGTCACCCGCGACGTCGTCGGTCTTCTTGGCGACCTCCTTGACGAGCTCCGCGCCGATCTTCTCGTACGGGTCCTCGAGCTCGATCTCCTTGGCGATGGAGACACCGTCGTTGGTGATCGTGGGGGCGCCCCACTTCTTCTCCAGCACGACGTTGCGACCCTTGGGGCCGAGCGTGACCTTCACTGCGTCGGCGAGCTGGTTCATGCCACGCTCAAGGCCGCGGCGAGCTTCCTCATCAAAGGCGATGATCTTGGCCATCAGAAGTGGTCCTCCGGGACACGGTCGACTGCTCGGACCAAGGGGTGCCCGCGACGGACGGCCCTGGTGTGCGGGGGTCCTTTCCCCTACCGCTCCCGGGGGCCTCACCGACCCGGTCCGCTGTCACTCTCACGCTGTGAGTGCTAACGCCAATGATTAGCACTCCGGGTAGGCGAGTGCAAGCCCAATCGGCGACCCGCGAGCCGCGGCGGCCACCCCGGCACACGGCGAGGGGCCCGCACGACGGGTGTCGTGCGGGCCCCTCGCCGAGCAAGAGGTGCACCAGCCGATGGGCCGAGCCGAACTCCTGGGTGTCGGAAAGGTCAGACCGCCGCGCGGACCATGTCCGCCTGCGGGCCCTTCTGCCCCTGAGAGATCTCGAACTCGACCCGCTGGCCCTCCTCAAGGGTGCGGTAGCCGTCCATCTGGATCGCGCTGTAGTGGACGAAGACGTCCGCACCACCGTCGACCGCGATGAAGCCGTAGCCCTTCTCCGCGTTGAACCACTTGACGGTGCCCTGAGCCATTCCGAACTCCCCTAGTGCTGTGCTGGCCCTTCACGCGCCCGCAGGTCGCGGGCCCGGGTCTGGTTTGAGGCCGGCCCGGGGAACCCCCCCTGGGCGCGGCCGCGCATGCCGCAATCCCCGCCGAGAGCACCGGACGGCGTCCGGTGCGGGGGCGATTGCGTCGACCGCGGCTGAATGTATCCGGATCGACGCCCTCTGCAACAGGGCCAACCGCCGGGAAATCCCTTCGGACGTCAAGGGACAGGACGGGCCAAATGGTCGCAAACTCCCGCAATTCACGCCGGGCATAGCGGACGAATTACCCAAATCCCCGCAGGAATTCTGACACCGGCCTGACATGTTTCCGGGCCGCGGGCCCGGCGCCGGTCTCATCGGCCGGACAGGCACCCGGCGGATCGGGGCCCGGCCGGAAGGCTGGGGAAGGGCGGGACGGAATCGACCACCGGTGCGAGGGAGGGGGCCCTCTTCCCGGCCGAGCGACACTCTACTCCGAGTGAACCGGAAAATATTCCCGCCGAAATGCGGGCAGCCGCCCGGGGGGCCCGGAATTCGTGGCGGGGGGCGGGCGGGGCCGGCGGGGGGGGGGTTTTGGACGTGGGTGGGGGGTGACCAGCGGCCCGCCGCCCGCGGC